>CAZZIS010000008.1:0-62133 GCA_964654445.1 uncultured Thioalkalispiraceae bacterium | reverse complement strand
AAGATAATGTGAATCCCTTGGTCCTTGGTTCGAGTCCAAGTAGGCCCACCAAAATACCAATAAAAAAGGGTTACATAAGTAACCCTTTTTTATTAAATAACATTATTATTACCAGCCAAAAATAACCCCTTCTAATAAATTATTATAACCCACATATTCTGCTGGCTTTGCCGGGATGAAACTTTTTGCCTTGCCTCCAAAACGATTCAAAACACCACTGGTAGCATTGACACCGTCCCCTACAGTTAAGGAATTTTTAATCCGTAATTTTAATTCCAATCCAACACGGCGGCTCACTGAAATACCCTGATTAGGCATTGCTTTTGTTACAAATAATGTCTTTAAATTATCACGTTGTTCCTGTTTGAGTTTTTTCTTATAAAAAGCCGTTCTTAATACAGCAGCATTGCATCCGGCTTTTTTTCCTACGAGTGTTTTATAAACCTTTCTCATACCACCTTTAATACCCTTGATCATGGGTTGACGTACAGGATTACGATAATAATCAAGTATTGATAAAGTTGATAAATTTGGCATTGAAATACCACAGATTCTTTTGCCAATTAAGTTATCCGGGTGATCATAGTTCACTCCACCTTTTTCATAAACCAGCATAAATTGAATCATACCGGGTAATTTTACAATTACTTCATGTCCAAGATGAGCAACTCGCCAGGCAATAAAATGCGGGCCATCGAAAACAATATCATATTTATCATTTCGCATTTCACGTTGATATTTTAGCCAGTTACCCGGGTGTTTATAGGTTACTTGAACACCAAGCAGTTTTGTTAAATGTGTCGCAATCGGACCATACATTTTCATACCCGCCTCAGGTGTTTCACGTGGCGGTGCTGATAAAATTAAACCTTGTGCTATAGCAAAAGCATTTGAAAATACTCCACTCAATATAAGCAGCAATAAAGTAAAAATTTTAACATTTTTCATAATTTATCTCTCCATACTCCAAAATATCCACAAACCCCATTATTACGCTATATATTAAAAGCATATATGAATGTATTTAAAACAGGAGCTTAAAGCGTACTAAAAATACGATAATTAGCAGTGCGGTGCATTTTGCAGTGTAGAGTGATGTAAAATGCAGTATTATCAGAACAACAATAGAGTAATATAATAAACGCGATAGCGCTAGCTGAAAATAAATTTTCAACATAAACGACAATAAAAAGATGGAAAACAGTTGTGACATTACCGGTTCTAAATTTACCGTTACTCAATACAAAACGGCCAAAACCTTACATAAAACCTAAAAAATTTCGTCTATGGCTAAATGGTCTTCCTGCTGGTAATATTCAAAAATCATCACAAATTGTACTGCAACAGCTTAAAATTCTGAATCAGTCACGTTACCCTTATTCCGAACGCAGCCAATTACTTGATGCTTTACGACCAACAATCAGGCAGCTGTTTCTTTCATTAAAGCAACCATTACATCGCGCTCAATTCCCTCTTTCAGCAGAAGATAATCAAACTTCACAATTAATTCAGAACTTACTTGGTGAAATTGCTCAAGGTTATAAACTCATAACCAGTGATTTAATGGCAAAAAATTCACGAAAAGAAAATGATAAACTTTTATTACGAGAATCTATCTATTTAAGCATTCAATATCTTGCCCGCAGCGTAGTTGAAAGCTATCTTACATACACTTCTCCTCAATATGATGTATGGCGTGAACTCCACCAACTCTATCGCTATGCTGAATATGAACATATTCAAAATGAGCCGATCGATGATCCTTACCCGGATTATGCTTTACCCGTTCAATATACAATTGATTTAGTTTATAAACGTATCGTTTTATTATCACTTTCAGCTCCTTACCATTTAATGCAGAATGAAGCTGAAGATATTTTTTACCTGGTTTCAGCATGGACTTCAGTTTGTGAGATATCCGAGCTGGAAAAGACGCATATCTCTGATCAATATGGTGTTGATTTTGCTACCGATATGTCGCCACGCTTTATTCCTGATAATCTCGAGTGGGAACCTGTTGATGGACGTATCATTAATCTTGGTGAAGTTAAGGAACGCCTGAATAACCATACTACTAAAATATTGCGTTATAACGCAGATCACGATGACTTTAGTGAGGAGGAAGATACACCGAAATCACTGAAAGAACGTCAACAACGGGATATGTTACTTCGCTTAACAGATGCCTGGCACAGCACGCTGACACGCGGAACCGATCGTGAAGATCGAGGTGCAAAATTACGAATGGCATTAGGTCTTAATGCCTGTCATTTTTATTGTTCCAATAAAATCGCTTTTACTCCGGAAATGGATGAACTACGTCTCATTTCTTCAGGCGAAAATAAACAAGCCACTGTTTTTGCAAATATTTATCGTCAGGCTTTACATAAAGATCGCTTACACGAAAAAAGTTCTTACCCCATAAGTCCCTGGCAACAGCATAATATTAGCCACACTGGTCTTGCCATAAGTTGCAATAACTCATGTAACGACATGAATATAAAAGTGGGAGAAGTTGTTAGTTATTTATTTGAGAGTAAAACAGGATTACGTTGGAAAATTGGAATTATTCGCTGGATACATATTAATGATGATAATAATATTGATATGGGAATTATGAATTTGTCTCATAGTGCGGTTCCTGTTGCTGTTAAAGCCATTAATGGTTTAGGTAAGGGCACAGATTACTTCCGCAGCCTGTTAGTACCAAAACAGGTTTCTATTAAGCAATTACGCAGCGTTATTGTTCCTGCAATGCTTTACGATATTGGCTCTGTTCTATCGGTTAACATGAAAACAAAATTGTTCTACATAAAACTAAATAAACTCATTATCTCAAGCGGTAATATTGCAATGTTTGAATTTGAAACATTAAAAAATGCTCCGGTGGATTTATTTGAAACCATCATTTAAAGCTTTTTTTGATATTCAAATAAAGCAAAAATTTGTGAGGCATACCAAAAAGGCTGACTAACTACTTCAATATGCCCCATATTTAAAGACCTCAATGCTTTTTTCTTTAATTTAAAATTATTATTTTTTGCTGCAACTTTTAAAGAAAGGTTAATTAGTACCGCTGCAGCTGATGGTAAAACACCATCTGAAATAATGGCTTCGCCCTGACCATACTTCAACAAACTGTTTTCTGCTAATAACCAACCTTGCTTATTGTGAAAACGATTCCACCCTTGTTCAATTAACTCTTCCAGCCATATTTGATCTTGTTTATTATTAGAATATTCAAGCCAGTCATATAAAGCCTGTGCAACATAAGCATAATCTTCTAATCCACCTTCAGCCAGGATTTTGTTACCTTTAACTACCCGTAACAGGCGCTTATTTATCCACAAATTATGATAAATGTAATCTTTAATATCGCTTGCAGCTTTAGCATAATGCGCACTATTAAATTGTTTAGCTGCTTTTGAATATGCTGATAAAGCAAGCCCATTCCAGGCAGCAAGTAATTTATCATCACGTGGAACACGACGTTTACTGCGTACTCGCAACATTTTTTTCTTTGCTGAAAGAAAATATTTTTTTGCTTTTACTGGTGATATTTTTAGCATTTCAGCCGCATCTGTTACATTCATCACTTCCAGCAAATGATGGCCACCTTCGAGATCTGCCGGCCCCTCTAACTGCCAGACTAATTCAACTACTTTTAGTTCGTCTTGATTAAGTAATTCTTTTAGTTCATCAAGCTGCCAGAGATAATAACCACCTTCTACACCTTTGTTATCAATTGCAGAAAGGCTTGCAATATATGCACCTTGCTTAGATCGGAAAATATTGTACATAAAATCCAGTGTATTTTTTGCAACCCTGGAAAACTTTTTATTAGCAAATATTCTTGCCGCATCGATATATAGTGAGGCAAGTAAAGCATTGTCATAAAGCATTTTCTCAAAATGAGGAGTTTGCCAGCCCGGATCAACGGTATAACGAAAAAAACCACCCTCAAGGTGATCGTTTAACCCCTGTGAAGCCATTTTATTTAATGTTAGTAGTAAAAATCCTTTAAGTTCTTTTTGCGGCTTGTTTTCATACGTGGCTAACATAACTTTTAATTGTGGAAATGAAGGAAATTTATTCTGTTGTCCAAAACCACCCTCCATATCATCGGCCATCTCGTTAGCCTGAGATAAAAATCTATTTATATATTCTTCACCAAGCCCTGCCGGTATATTATCTGAACCTTCTATCACACTTATTTGAAGTTCATTTGTCGCATTTTTAGCTATATTTTCAAGAAGTGATTTTTCTTTTTTCCATCTACTCTTTAAGTTATTTAAAATTGAAATAAAATTTTTCGTTGGTACATATGTCATGCCAACCAGTGGATAACCATCCGGAGTAATAAATACATTTAACGGCCAACCCGCCTGACCTTGCGTACGTTCAACAAAATCAATCAAGTGACTGTCGAGCGCACTGTTTATTTCCCTGTCTACTTTTACCGGAATAAAATAGGTATTCAGTATTTTAGCCACATCGTTATTTTTATAACTCTCACGTTGCATGACATGACACCAGTGACAGGAAAAATACCCACTGGATACATAAATTAACTTACCTTCTTTTTTTGCCCGATTGACTGTATTTTTATTCCATTCCTGCCAGGCAACAGGATCATTTCCATGCATTGCCAGATAAGGAGAAGCATGTTGCTTTAATTTATTACTCAACGATGTGGCATGAAGACTAAACGTCGAAAATAATAATAAACTTATAAAAAATGTTCTCAATTTTGCTCTCCGGCACATTAAATATGTGATTTTTAACTTATTGTATATTAAAGACAAAAATACTATGGAAAGTTCATAATTCCTCAAATTTCCAGGTACTTTCAACGATTAAGGCCTGTTCTATAAATTATATTTGCAAATTTGGAACCTTAAACCACCCATTTACGTGTATATAAAGTATGTCGATATTCAATTTATTCAAAACATCTCGCGAAGAGCGATTTACTAAGCAAATTCGCCCCCATTTACAGAATTTATACAAACAAGCATATCGTCTAACAAGAAATCAGGACAATGCTGAAGATTTAGTGCAGGACTTGCTGATTCGACTATTTGAAAAAGAAATCGACTTTAATAACATTGAAAATCCCCATGCCTGGTTGTTTCGATCTTTATACCATCAATTTATCGATAACTACCGTAAAAATAGTCGCTTACCGATCGAAAATAGAGACTTTGAATCTGAAGACATTATCGATTCAATGCATCATGATGATTCACCCCATATCATTCATGAACAAAATCTTTCATCAAAAATGCTTCATAATGCAATTTCAACATTAAATCCTGACCAACAAGCTTTGATCGCCCTGCATGATATTGAGGGCCACACCCTCACAGAAATTTCAGAAATACTTGAGACCCCCGTTGGTACACTTAAATCACGCTTACACAGAGCTCGACAATCATTAAGAGAATATCTTTCCGAAGAGCAAATTTCAGGGAACCTTTTACAACATCCTGACGTGTTACTAGTTGAGAGGGCAAAATTATGAACTGCACACAATCACAACAAATGCTGGATGACTATTTGGATAGTTCTTTATCAACTATTCAACTGGACACACTGCATAGACACTTAAGTGACTGTGATGCTTGTTCAAATATATTCTCTCAGGCTGAAGATGTACTTAGTCATTTAAGAATGATGCCTGTTCCTCCCATAAGAGAAGGTTACGAACAACGAATGTTAAAGTTTTTAGATAAAAAACAATCTCAAAAATCAAAACAACGTAACTGGTTTATGGCTGGCTTTGGTAGTGCTCTTGCGGCTACTTTAGCAATTTGGTTGAACCTGTCACCTGTATCAATGCTTACACCAAACATTGAGAAAATAAGTACTGTTAATTTAACAGTACGACAAACTCAAAAAATCAATTTAGTTTTTAACCTGGCTAATGATTTACATGATGCAACTTTAACACTGGATCTTCCTGAAAAAATTGAAATTTCCGGCTATCCGGGTAAACGACAATTAAAATGGAAAACATCATTAAAGAAAGGCACTAACCGACTCGTTTTACCACTTATTGCAACTAAAAAACAAAATGGATATTTGACTGCCAGTTTAACAAAAGAAGGCAAAACAAAACTATTTCGTATTCACCTTAGTTCACAACTACCTGCTTCATCTATATTAATTCTGGATAAAGTGACTAGTAACACATAATAATTAACGTTTTCACAAGGAGAACACAATGAATTTTTTCACTAAACTTGCAATTATCTCTGCTTTTATTCTTCCCTTCGGTCTTGTTTCTGCTGATACGCATGAAGATGTAACAATGGATGTTCTCGAGAATGTTGACTCAGCGGAGGTAACACATGAAATTAAATTACCTGAAGGAACGGATGACCATGCGGAAGTGAATCACTATGTTGAACTACCTGAACATGCTAATGATGATGCAGAAGATCACGTAAATGCAAGCCACGAAGATCATATGGACGATAATTCCGAAGTTGAAACACCTGATGTAGAAACTCCTGAAATCGAATCGCCAGAAACTGACATGCCTGAAATGGATAAACCTGATGAAAAACATATGTAAATATTATATGTAGGTAACTATTTTTTTCATATAATAAAAATAAAATATTTGCATTAAATTGTCCCGCCTTTTGCTTTTAGTAAAAGGCGGCTTTTTGTATAATAAAACAACTTATCAATTAATGAGTTTTTCAATGTTTCGTTTAATTTTCCTTACCCTTGTTTTTTTAATTTCCGCATCTTTACATGCCTCTGAAGCAGGTTTAGTTAACTTCAAAAATGGCGTTAATCACTTCAAAAATAAACAATACAAGTCAGCACTTGTTTCTTTTCAAAAAGCATCAAAAGCAGGAATGAACAAAACTACCCTGCACTTTAATTATGCTGTTACCTATTACAAGCTTAAACAGTATAAAAATGCAGAGAAAAGTTTCCAGCGCATACTCAAAGATAAAAACCTTCGCCAGATTGGCTGTTTTAATCTTGGCTTAATCGCTGAAAAACAGAAACAGGAAAAAACAGCTGTTGACTGGTATAACAAAGCAGTTAATTTCAATAGAGATAAAAAACTTACTCAACTTGCAAATAACAAACTAAATAAGTTATTAAAAAGAAAAAAAACAACTACGAATAAAACTTTTGCTGGAATAAATCTGGCTTTTGGCAAAGACGATAATATAACCAGCGCAGCATCAAACTCACCATCAAATAATAGTGATAATAACCTTGAACTTTTTGCTTACCTGAAAACACCAATGAGTGAAAATACAAATTTTAAAGGTAATTTCTATATATTAAATTATTCTGAGATATCAACTGAAAATTTTGATTTTTATTCTTTAGCCATTGAACACATAATAAAATTAAACAGGTGGAAAATTGTTCCAGAATTTTCTTTTACACAAAGCCACTATAATAACACTGCGTATCAAAATGTTTTTGACCTCAAAGTTAATGGGAAATACACATTCAGGGATAAATCACGCCTTAATCTGCGTTATCGATCAAGTAACATTAATTCTCAAAACACCCTTTACAACTATCTAAAGGGACAACGCCATCAATTTCGTGCTGACTACAAAAATAAAATATATATAGGTCGTTTACGTTTACGCTATCAACTTGAAATAAATAACAGACAAAACTCGATAGCCGCAAATTACTCTCCGACTCGTCATACATTTCGTACTCGTTTAAAACATAAGCTAGCAGAAAACTGGACGTTGTCTGAAGAAATAGGGTATCGAACAAGTCAATATGACAGCGCAGCAGGTATAACACGAAATGATAGCCGTTTTCGTTTTCGTGTAACCGGAAGTAATAAAATTAATAAGAACTGGTCAGCAGGAATCCGTTATATTTATACCGATAACAATTCAAATATTGCCAGTGAAAAATACACTCGTACAAAAATCCAGCTTTTTACCAACTGGATTTTTTAACATCTAACTATAATAGATCAGGATTTATCCGAACCTGAATCATTGCTTTTGTCGAGGTTTTCCTCTTCCACAATTGCTTGCTCAAATTCATCATTAAGTTCTTTTTCTTCCTGTTCTTCTCTTTCTTTGGCTAAGCGTACTCGCTTACGCATCAATATCCGGGAGAAAATTAAACCCAATTCAAACAATATCCACATAGGTACCGCTAATAGCATTTGCGAAACCACATCAGGTGGTGTGAGTAACATACCGAAAACAAAAGCTACGACAATAATATAAGGACGCTTTTCAGCCAGTTTATCTGCTGTGGTCATACCTGTTGAGATAACAAGAATAGTCGCAATTGGCACTTCAAAGGCCATACCAAAAGCAAAAAACATTTTCAAAACAAAATCAAGATACTTGGTAATGTCGGTCATCATAGTGACACCTTCGAGTGCTATTCCGGTAAAGAAAGCAAACATCAAAGGGAAAACAACAAAGTAGGCAAAGACCATACCAAGGTAAAATAAAATAATGCTTGAAAACAGCAATGGAAAAGCTAATGATTTTTCATGCTTATATAAACCAGGCGCAATGAATGCCCAAAGTTGATACAAAAGAAAAGGCATGCTGATAAAAATAGCGGCCATCATTGCAAGTTTAAAAGGCGTTAAAAAAGGTGACGCTACTTCAGTCGCAATCATGCTACTGCCTTGCGGCAAATGAATTAACAAAGGCTCCGCCAGAAGCGAGTATAGATCGCCTGCAAAAGTAAACAACGCTAAAAAAATAACCAGGACAACAAGAACAACACGTAATAATCGATCTCGTAATTCAATCAGATGTGACATAAAAGGTGCTTCAGGCTCAGCAACCTTTTCTGTTTTATTTTTTTTATCAGCCATTACTATATTCTGTTTTTAAAAGGAGGGTTTGTATTTTATGAACTTTTTGTAGCAGATTTTTCTGCTGCGACTACTTCATCAGGCTCATAGTCTGCCATATCTGTATGATCGGTTATATGTTTTAGCTCTTCATCTTTTTCAAGGTCATAATCGTCAGAATCCAGTTGAGAATCATAAGACTCATCATCGTCATCAATATCATCTGACATCGCTTTGACTTGATAATCAGGTGTTTCTTCAGTATCAATTCTGAAATCATCCGTATTCATGATTTCTTTGATTTCATCTAAACCAACATCATCAGCAATAGCTTTTTTTAACTCTTCTTGTTTTAGTTCGCGATCAATATCAGTTTTAACATCACCAACAAAACGACGGGCACGTCCAACCCATTTACCCGCTGTTCTTGCAACACCAGGTAATTTATCGGGACCGATCACCAGCAAGGCAATCACCGCAATCATTGTGAGTTCCCAAAAACCAATATCAAACATGAATATACAACCTCAATAGAAAATAAAGTGTGGCTTTAACTTAATTTGCTTTAAACTTTATCTTCTTCTTTAACTTTTGTTACTTCACCTTCAATAATAGTACTTTCACTTTTTTCTATTTGATCCTTTGGTTTAGTTTCTTCATCTTTAATTGCTGTTTTAAAACCTTTAACAGCTGAACCTAAATCGCTACCCACATTTTTTAAACGTTTCGCGCCAAACAAAACTAAAACAATAACTAATATAATAATTAACTCTGTTACACCGAATCCCATTTTAATTCTCCAGTCTGTGTCTAAAATATTCTATTGAAAACCAGGCAAGTTTTTGCCGCCCAACAAATGCAGGTGAAGGTGAAAAACAATCTGCCCTCCCCCTTTACCTGTATTGATAATGGTTCGAAAACCATCCTTTAAACCTTGTTCTTTTGCCAGCTTTGGCAGCTGCTTAACCATGTGCGCCATAATAGCATCATGCTCGTCTGTTACTTCATTCAGACTTGAGATATGGACACGCGGTATCACGAGTAAATGCACATCAGCTTTTGGGTTTATATCCTTAAACACCAGCATTTTATCATCTTCATATATCTTATCAGCGGGAATTTCACCGGCTAATATTTTACAAAAAAGGCAATCACTCATGATTCTTTCCTGTTCGCCTTTTCTTCCAGGCCAGACATACCAAAACGTCGCGCCAGTTCATTTAATACATCTTCATAACTCAGCCCCTGCTCGGACAGCATTACCATAGTATGGAACCAGAGATCCGCAGTTTCATAAATAATTTTATCAGCATGACCATCTTTCGCAGCCATTACCGTTTCCGTTGCTTCTTCGCCAATTTTTTTCAAAATGGCATCAAGCCCTTTACTGTGCAGTTTTGCCACGTAAGAACTTTCCGGATCCGCATTTTTACGTTCCTCAAGAACTTCAGCTAATTGTTTTAATATGTCAGACATAGTTCTTACTTATAAATCTCATCCGGATTTTTAATAACCGGTTCAACTTCAACCCACTGTTTGTTTTGTAACTGTTTATAAAAACAATTATGTCGTCCAGTATGACAAGCAATACCACCAATTTGTTCAACTTCTAATAACACCACGTCATTATCACAATCCAAACGAATATCTTTAATCGTTTGCACATGGCCGGACTCTTCACCCTTACGCCATAACTTACCGCGTGAACGAGACCAGTAAATTGCCCTGCCTTCTTTAACGGATAGTTCTAATGACTCGCGATTCATCCACGCCATCATTAAGACTTTACCCGTACCTGTTTCCTGGGCAATAGCCGGGACTAAACCATCTTTATCCCATTTAATTTCTTCTAGCCAGGCTATGCTCATAATCTTATAGTCGCATTTCTATGCCAGCCGCGGCCATTTTAACTTTTGCTTCACCAATAGTATGTTCTCCAAAATGAAAAATACTTGCGGCTAATACAGCGTCTGCTTTGCCTTCTTTAACACCATCTACCAAATGTTGTAGCTCACCAACACCACCGGATGCGATAACAGGTACATTTACTGCTTCACTGATTGCACGGGTTAACTCAAGATCAAAACCGATTTTTGTACCATCACGATCCATGCTGGTTAATAAAATTTCACCTGCACCATAGCCAACCATTTTGATTGCCCATTCTACTGCATCGATACCTGTTTCTTTACGGCCACCGTGGGTAAATATTTCCCAACGATTTTCTTCGCCTTCGCCACTCACTTTTTTTGCATCTATGGCAACAACAATACATTGCGAACCAAACTTTTCTGATGCTTCTTTAACAAATTCAGGGTTAAAGACTGCGGCACTATTAATACCCACTTTATCTGCACCTGCATTCAACATAGTACGAATGTCTTCAACTTTGCGAATACCACCACCCACAGTTAAAGGAATAAAAACCTGACTAGCCACTTCTTCTACCAAGTGTACCAAAGTGTCACGGTTATCAGCAGTTGCTTTAATATCTAAAAAGGTAATTTCATCTGCACCTTGTTCATCGTATCGACGTGCAACTTCAACCGGATCACCGGCATCACGAATATCAACAAACTGCACGCCTTTAACAACGCGACCATTATCAACATCTAAACAAGGAATAATTCTTTTGGCTAAGCCCATTTTAAATATACTCTTTTTACCGCAGAGACGCAGAGGACGCAAAGTAAACAAAAAATAATTTTTTTCTTTGCGTTCTTTGCGTCTCTGCGGTGATAGCTCTTAATCTATTTAGTTAATTCATCCGAAAGCTTTTGCCCTTCAGCAAAGTCCAGGGTACCTTCATAAATTGCACGACCTGTAATAGCGCCAACAATGCCTTCTTCAGACACTTCACTCAAAGTACGAATATCATCAAGGTTGGTAATGCCGCCTGATGCAATCACAGGAATATTAATCGCTTGCGCCAATTTTACTGTCGCTTCAACATTGACACCCTGCATCATGCCATCACGGCTAATATCAGTATAAATAATGGCGGCGACGCCATCATCCTGGAAGTGTTTTCCCATATCAATCACGTCATGCTTAGAGAGCTTTGACCAGCCATCAATCGCTACTTTGCCATCTTTAGCATCTAAACCAACAATAATATGGCCGGGGAATTCCAGGCAAAGGTCTTTCACAAAATGCGGCGCATTTACTGCTTTAGTGCCGATAATCACATACTGCACACCAGCATCGAGATAAGTTTGCACGGTATCTTCATCACGAATACCACCACCAACCTGCACCGGTAAATCAGGATAAGCGGCACAAATATCATGCACTACTCCTGCATTCACTGGTTTGCCTTCAAAAGCACCGTTTAAATCAACAATATGTAATCGACGCGCACCCGCTTCAACCCATTTTCCTGCTATTGCAACAGGGTCATCAGAAAAAATGGTTTCATCATCCATGTTACCTTGGCGTAAACGCACACATTTGCCGTCTTTGAGGTCGATTGCAGGTATTAAAAGCATGTTCTTATCTCTGTTAAATATTCAAATAAAGTCAAAATAATTATGTGGCTTTGCCGTCCCATTTAAGGAAGTTTGCATACATGGCTAAACCTGCATGCTGGCTTTTTTCCGGATGAAACTGCACTGCGAATACATTATCTTTACTCACCGCCGATGTAAACGAAAAACCATAATTCGTAGAAGCAGCAATCAAGTCCGGAGTTCCCGGTTGCGCATAATAACTGTGCACAAAATAAAAACGTGCATCCTGTGCAATCCCCTGCCACATTGGATGTTCTATTTCCTGATGAACCTGGTTCCAGCCCATGTGAGGGATTTTAAGCTTCTCACCGGTTTTTAACTCTTTTAAATCATCACCAAAATATTCTACTTTGCCAGGTAAAATCCCTAAGCAAGCAACACCATTATTTTCTGCGCTGGATTCCAGTAAAACCTGCATACCCACACACACGCCAAACAATGGTTTGCCGCTTTCAACAAATTCATGAATAACCTTATCTAAACCAAGACGGACAATTTCACCCATGCAATCGCGCATAGCACCTACACCGGGTAAAACAACACGATCTGCAGTAAGGATAGTTTCAGCATCAGCGGTGACTTTAATTTCAACACCTTCGCCAACTTTTTCTAAAGCCTTGGCAACGGAATGGAGGTTACCCATTCCATAATCAATAACAGCTACGGTACTCATAAAATTTTAATTTTTTTCATAGGAATAAATTCTAACGAAACCTGTCATTGCGAGCGGTAGCACGGCAATCTTTTTAGCCAACACTATTCTGGTTGAGATTGCTTCGCTCACTTTGTTTTCTCGGCAACTGCTCCTGCGTTGCCCTACCTTCGCACGTCCATGTGCTCGTCGCAATGACAGCTTTTATAAACTACCTTTTGTAGATGGCATCACACCCGCCATACGCGGATCTGGCTCAATCGCCATGCGTATAGCGCGACCAAAGGCCTTAAAAATGGTTTCAGCAATATGGTGTGCATTTTTACCGCGGATATTATCAATGTGCAGAGTTACTTGAGCGTGATTGACAAATCCCTGGAAAAACTCAGCTAATAAATCGACATCAAACTCACCAATATTCGAGCGCGGATAATCAATATCATATTGCAAACCGGGACGACCTGAAAAATCAATCACCACGCGAGACAAAGCCTCGTCCAATGGCACATAAGCGTGGCCATAACGACAAATACCTTTTTTATCGGCTAAGGCTTTTGCAAATGCCTGTCCCAGGGTAATACCAATATCTTCAACTGTGTGGTGATCATCAATGTGAGTATCACCCTTGGCATTAATCGTAAGATCAACCATACCATGGCGAGCCACTTGATCCAGCATGTGCTCTAAAAAGGGCACACCCGTTTTAAATTGGCCTTTACCCATGCCATCAAGGTTTATTGTTGCCTCTATCTGGGTTTCTAATGTTTCGCGATTAACCGTCGCGGTACGATCTGCCATGAAATGCTCCCATTAGCACTAAAATTTAGCTGTATTATAAGGTATAGGGTAGCGGGATGCATCTAATAAGGGGGATTTGCCATATTGAAGTCGCTCAATAACGGCCTCAATACATAATTGTAACGAAAGTAAAGGATCCTGGTATCAAACCAGGGCCCAAAATAGAAGCAACGATTATCCAAACATATCTGAAGTAATATTTTTATAGCAACCTTCGGCAAATTTTGCCTCTTTGTAAAAATCACGTTTAGAAGCATTACTCGGAGTGACACCACCGGAGCCTTTAATTTTGGCAATGTTTCCCTTTTCCAGCGGACAAACTGCCGCCACAGAAACTCCATACATTGGACCAACCAGGCTATAACAGGTATTGATAAACGAGGGATCTTCTACTTCTTTACCATTTAACATGGCAACTACCGCTGCTGCGCTCACTTTACCTTGCGAATTAGCAGAGAAACCGGATTTAGGCATTTTTCCGGCGATGCTGCTATCGCCAATAACATGAATTCCTGCATGAATTTGACAACATAGACCCGGATTGAGATGCAGCGAAGGAGAAAGGTGAGGACAATAAGTAAAAAAATGAAAACACAAGAAAGGGGATAACTTTTTTCATCAAAGGACACCTTCATAAAAGATTAAGTGAAGATGAATCATTGCATGATATTTTAAATATAGAATTTAAAACATATTTATCCGATAATTACCCTAATACCTAAAATTTTTTAATTGATGCTTACTTTGTAAAAAATTGTTTCTATATCAAACTACTTTATCAAAATTATCTTGATAGATTATGATCTTGTTATATCCAGTTTTTTTAGTCTCACTAAACGGGTATATCTATTTTATCAAACAGATAATCAAAATCATCAATTTCCTAAAGCCGCGGCGATGCTTTTTAAGTTTAAGGGGGGGGGTTACCCACAGGACACCGATTGAAAAGGTCTGTTTAGCCCTAGTCTATAATTAAGAAACTATCCAGAAAAACGTTATAAAATTTTATTTTATCTCTATAACATTTCCGCATGAAGCGCAGGGATATTATAAAAACCTTTTGCCACACAGACATCAAGGCAATACAATTGCGTTATACTAAAAGCATCCCGTTAATATCTACCAAGGCAATATAAATGACTGACAATCAAGTTATTAAACTTTCTGAGCTTAAAAGTCACTGTCAAAACTGTAGCTTATATGACCTTTGCCTTCCTATGGGGCTGGAAACGGGTGATCTTGATCGACTGGATAAAGTTATTAAACGCCGCCAGTCTGTTAATAAGAATAAATTTCTATTTCGCATGGGTGAACCCTTAAAATCGGTTTATGCAATACGCAGTGGTTCATTCAAGACATACTTAACTAATCCTGATGGTACTGAGCAAATTGTTGGTTTTTCCTTGCCCGGTGAATTACTCGGCATGGATGGTATTAGTGACGAAAGACATACCTGTACTGCCAAAGCGCTTGAAACTTCAAATGTCTGCGAAATCCCGTTTGAACGACTGGAATCTCTTTCTCGTGATATTCCGAATCTGCAACATCAATTATTAAGGTTGATGAGCAAAGAAATTCAACAAGACCAGAATCTAATGCTGTTGCTCGCTCAAATGCCCGCAGAAACCCGCCTGGCCAGTTTCCTGCTCGATTTATCTGAGCGTTTAAATCAACGTGGTTATGCGGCTAATGAGTTTAACCTCAGTATGTCGCGTGGAGATATTGCAAACCTGTTAGGTATGGCGGTAGAAACCATTAGCCGATTACTTAGCCACTTCCAGGACGATGGTTTACTCAACGTTGAACGCAAACACATCACCATCCTGAAGTTAGATGAATTACGTCAACTCGCAACCCATTGCGCTTCTAACTGCCCCGACTCTTCTCAAGCAAGCTAAAGCATTTTCTCCTCTAGCAGTTATATTCCTTATAGAACTTGATCTAGATCAAGCATTGTTATGTGTTGCTAAGGCAAACTCTATTATTTTTAGACTAAGGCTAAACTGGCTTTTTTAGTCTATAAATGACTATAGTTAAAACATCTAACAATAAGGGAAGGCTATGGAAACAGAAAACACATACAACTATACCGTTGTACGCCAGTTTACCGTGATGACGGTGGTCTGGGGTATCGTCGGTATGACGGTCGGGGTACTGATTGCAGCACAACTGGTTTGGCCAGCGCTCAATTTTGATACCGCCTGGTTATCTTACGGTCGTTTACGGCCATTACACACCAATGCAGTCGTTTTTGCTTTTGGTGGTTCGGCACTCTTTGCCACCTCCTACTATGTGGTACAGCGTACCTGCCAGGTTCGCTTATTTTCAGACAAGCTGGCGGCCTTTACCTTTTGGGGCTGGATGCTGGTTATTGTGCTTGCGGTGATTACCCTACCATTAGGCATGACCAGCTCTAAAGAATATGCCGAACTTGAATGGCCGATTGATATTCTGCTCGCAGTAGTCTGGGTCTCTTATGCGGTGGTCTTCTTCGGTACCATTATGAAACGCAAGGTTCAGCATATTTATGTTGCTAACTGGTTCTTTGGTGCGTTTATTCTGACGGTTGCAGTACTACATATCGTTAACAGTGCTGTCATACCCGTGAGTTTAACCAAATCTTATTCATTCTACCCTGGTGCTATCGATGCCATGGTGCAATGGTGGTACGGACATAATGCGGTAGGCTTCTTCTTAACGGCGGGCTTCTTAGGCATTATGTATTACTTTATTCCCAAGCAAGTGGGTCGCCCGATTTATTCTTATCGTTTATCGGTTGTGCATTTCTGGGCCTTAATCTCTACCTACATGTGGGCTGGTTCGCATCATTTACACTACACCGCTTTGCCTGACTGGGTTCAATCTGTCGGTATGGTATTCTCGTTAATCTTACTCGCACCTTCATGGGGCGGTATGATCAACGGTATGATGACCTTATCTGGTGCATGGCATAAGTTACGTACGGATCCTATCTTAAAGTTCCTTGTCGTCTCTTTATCATTCTATGGTATGTCGACCTTTGAAGGTCCGATGATGGCGATTAAAACAGTCAACGCTTTATCACATTACACTGACTGGACCATTGGCCATGTGCATTCCGGTGCGTTAGGCTGGGTTGCTTTAGTCACTATCGGTGCAATGTACTTCCTGGTTCCAAAGGTCTTTGACCGCGAGCAAATGTATTCCATCAAATTGATCGATACACATTTCTGGATTGCGACCATTGGTATTGTTTTATATATCTCTTCAATGTGGATTGCCGGTGTTATGCAAGGTTTGATGTGGCGTGCAGTCAATGCAGATGGCACATTAACATATAGCTTTGTTGAATCTCTGGAAGCAACTTATCCATACTATATGGTACGACTCCTGGGTGGTTTGTTATTCCTCACAGGTATGTTCATCATGGCGTATAACGTTTGGAAAACCATTAGTGGCGCCAAATCTAACGAAGCAGCAGCTACAGGGAGTGCATAATCATGAGTCATGAAGTCGTTGAAAAAAATATTGGCTTGATGATGATACTCATCGTTATTGTTATCAGCTTTGGTGGTTTGGTTGAAATTGTTCCTTTGTTTTTCATTAAAGATACAACTGAACCTGTTGCGGGTGTTAAACCTTACAGTGCACTGCGTCTGGAAGGGCGTGATATCTTTATCCGTGAAGGCTGTTCCAATTGTCATTCACAAATGATTCGTCCTTTCCGTGCAGAGACAGAACGTTATGGTCATTACTCGGTTGCTGGTGAGTCTGTTTATGATCATCCATTCCTATGGGGTTCAAAACGTACCGGTCCTGATCTGGCGCGTGTTGGTGGACGTTATTCAGATGACTGGCATCGCGTACATTTAACAAATCCACGTGATGTTGTGCCTGAGTCAAATATGCCGAGTTACCCCTGGTTAGCTGAAAACAAACTTGATGGCATTTTAACCGCTAAAAAATTGAGTGTGATGAATACGCTTATTTCAGCAACTTGTAGTAAATGCGAAACCTACAGTGAAGCGGAAATAGCCAGTGCTGAAAATGACGTTAAAGGTAAAACTGAACTCGATGCACTCGTCGCTTATTTACAAGAACTCGGTACAGCAATCAAGGCAAGGAGGTAAACCATGGATCTAAATGACATTAGAAGTTGGTATACCGTGGTTTTGTTTGCGGTATTCATTGGCATTGTAATTTGGGCGTGGAGCGGCAAAAGCAAACGCCGTTTTCATGAAGCTTCTCAACTCCCCTTTAACGAAGTAGAGCATCCAATCGAAAATAATAAAAAAGGAGACCACCATGAGTGATTTCTGGAGCTGGTATATTGCACTGATTACCATTGCAAATATTTTAGCCTGTTACTGGTTAATAAAATGGGCAAGTAAAACGCACGCCAATGAGGCAGCCCAGGGTGATGTTACTGGTCACAAATGGGATGGTGATTTAGAAGAATACAACAACCCGCTACCACGCTGGTGGTTATGGTTGTTTTATTTCACCATTGTTTTTGCCCTGGTTTATCTTGTGCTTTACCCCGGCCTCGGTAACTACAAGGGTACATTAGATTGGTCACAAACAGGCCAGTATGATGAGGAAATTCAATATGCCAACAAGACCTATGATCCCATTTTTGCTGCGTTTGCCAAACAAGATATTGCAACACTGGCAAAAGATAGCAATGCGACTAAAGTGGGCCAGCGTTTATTCCTGAACTACTGTGCAACCTGTCATGCGTCGGATGCCGGTGGTGCCAGAGGTTTTCCAAATCTGGCGGATAATGACTGGTTATGGGGTGGTGAAGCAAATAACATTAAAACCACCATTCTTGATGGCCGCATTGGTACCATGCCGTCCTGGGAAGCTGCTATTGGTGAGCAAGGTGTTAAAGATGCCACCCAATATGTCATTAGTTTAAGTGGCCGAAAGCATGATGCTGTTATGGCAAAAGCAGGCAAAGCTCAATTTGATGTTATGTGTATTGCCTGTCACGGAGCAGATGGAAAAGGTAACAAGGCAATAGGTGCGCCTAACCTGACAGATAACGTCTGGTTATATGGCGGATCAGCAGGAACCATTGCTCAATCTATTGCTAAAGGTCGTAATGGCGTCATGCCGGCACATCGCGACTTCCTTGGTGAAGATAAAGTACATTTGCTATCTGCTTATATCTACAGTTTACGAAATCAGTAAACTTTTATTCATGCGCCGTTTAACCCGAGTTTTTTACGGGTTATTCGGCGCATGTTTATTTTCAGGTGTTCATTTTTCACAAAGTATTAATCGTATAACCTTGTTATTATTAATCAACTCTAACTGAAGACTTTTTCTCCTATGACGCAAACTCCTGATAGTAACAATCAAAACAATGTTGAAACCAATTCAGAAGAATTTTATGCCAAGCATAAAAAGGTCTACCCACGAAAAGTCACTGGAGTCTTCGCACGCTTACGTACTTTAGGCGTATTTATTTTATTAGGTGGTTATTATTTTGTTCCGTGGTTACGCTGGGATAATCACCAGGCCGTATTATTTGATTTACCAGCACGCAAATTTTATATCTTTGGCTTAACCTTCTGGCCACAAGATTTCTTTTACCTTGCTGCATTACTGATTATTGCAGCACTTTCATTGTTCTTCTTTACTGCCCTGGCTGGTCGTTTATGGTGTGGCTATGCCTGTCCGCAAACCGTCTGGACAGAGCTCTTTTTATGGATAGAACGCAAGGTTGAAGGCAGTCGTAATCAGCAAATAAAACTCGATACAGCCACAATGAACTCTCACAAGTTCTACCTCAAAGGACTCAAACATTTTTTATGGCTAACATTATCTGCCTGGACAGGTTTTACCTTTGTTGGTTACTTCACACCAATTACTGACCTTGGACAGGCCATACTTCAATTTGCACTTGGCCCATGGGAAACCTTCTGGGTTATTTTCTATGGCTTCGCTACCTACGGTAACGCTGGCTGGATGCGCGAACAGGTGTGTATTTATATGTGTCCTTATGCGCGCTTTCAAAGTGCTATGTTTGATAAAGATACCTTGATCATTTCTTACGATGAAAAACGCGGAGAATCACGCGGCGCACGCAAGAAGAGAGATGATCCAAAAGAAAAAGGATTGGGTGATTGTGTTGATTGCACCCTATGTGTTCAGGTATGCCCAACAGGGATAGATATTAGAAACGGTTTACAATATGAATGTATTGGCTGTGCAGCCTGTATTGATGTCTGTGATGAGGTCATGGATAAAATGAGCTATGAAAAAGGCCTGGTTCGTTACACCACACAAAATCGTATTGATGGTAAAACAACACACTTATTCAGACCACGCATTGTCATCTACGCATCGCTTCTGCTTCTTATTTCTGCAGCTCTCATTTATAGTATTGCGACCCGCATACCTCTTGAGCTGGACATTATTCGTGACCGTAATGCCTTATACAGAGAAACCGTAGATGGTCTAATTGAAAACATCTATACCTTAAAATTAATTAATATGGACACTAAAGATCATCAGTATAAAATACATGTTGATGGTTTAAAGGAAATGCTATTTATTCAACCTAAAAAAGAAATTAAAGTAAAATCAGGTGAAGTGATTAACCTGGCTGTGCGTATTCAGATTGACCCTGTTAATCTGTCAAAAACCAGCAGCAATGTAAATTTTTATTTAAATTCAACAGACCAACCCGAACTAGCGGTAACTGAAAAAGCACGCTTCATTGGGCCCCTTAGCAAATAAATTAATAGCATAAAGGTTAACAAATGACTCTTGTTACAGAATCAACTTCACACTCTCCTGCTGGTCCTCCCCCATGGTACAAACAATTTTGGCCATGGTTTCTTATTTTTTTCCCTGCAACTGCAGTTATTGCAGGTATAGCCACTATTATTATTGCCGTAAAATCCGATGATGGATTAGTAAATGATGACTACTACAAAGCCGGACTGGCCATTAATCAAACTCTTGAACGCAAACAAAAAGCACATGAATTAAACTTAAGTGCCCATATTAACTGGGATAAACAGACCCAGGCCATTACACTTAAATTGAAAGGAAAAATCTCGGATCTGCCGCCACGATTAGACATGCAACTCGCACATGCTACCCGTGCCAACCATGATCAGGTTGTTACACTGTATCTTGCGCCAGATAAGAAAAGTTATACCGGTCGAATAAAAACCATAAAAAACGGGAACTGGATAATTATTTTAGAGCCAAAAGAAAAAAATTGGCGTATAAATGGACGAGTAACATTACCAAAGCAAACTAACTGGTATATAAATTCAAAATAATAATAAATTTATACCAAAAACAGGAGATATATTCATGACCTCATCTCAACAAAATATCCCCACCATACAAAGAATCATTGCTGTTTTCTGGCCTTCTTTCCTTACTGCAGGTATTGCAACAATTCTTTTTTTCACTGCATTTGACCCTCAGCTACTGATGGCCGTAGGGGGTTACGACCAAGTGAGCCGTTTAG
The DNA here is from genome assembly GCA_964654445.1 of uncultured Thioalkalispiraceae bacterium. Taxonomy (GTDB): domain Bacteria; phylum Pseudomonadota; class Gammaproteobacteria; order UBA6429; family Thiohalophilaceae; genus JAGLTQ01. The sequence continues at coordinate 40,870 of CAZZIS010000008.1, read as the reverse complement.
GAGGCTATACTATTGGCTTTTTTTTATTTTGGTTTTTAACTTCCGGTACTTGCGTGTTAACCTGTTATTTTCAACAGCCCCGTCATACTCTAACTGACTCTGAGTTAAGGTCTAATCATTAAACCAGTAAAATATGAACCTGATTTTTCATAATAAATCGTTAGAAAAACAATTTTTACTCCTATTAATTGTACTGATATTAAACAGTTTAAGTATAAGCAGTTATGCCTCAAATAATGACAATATTGTTTTTGATGACAAACCTTTAGGCGATGCCCTTGTTCTTCCAGAATGGTTCAACCTAAGCTTTCTTGAACTCGCCGCTGATATAAAAGATGCTAAAGAACAAAATAAAAAAGGCTTAATAATTTATTTTGGACAAAAATTTTGTCCTTACTGTAAGGCGCATCTGGAAAAAAACTGGGGACAAGATGATATTGTTAAATATACTCAGAAAAATTTTGATGTCATCGCTATTAATGTAAAAGGTCAACGAACTGTACTTAATATTGATGGCAAGACTTATACCGAAAAAACTTTTTCTGTATTAAAAAAGACCAACTTCACACCTTCAATCCTTTTTTATAACACTGAAGGAAGGGAAGTCTTACGCTTGCGTGGCTACCGACCTCCTTATCAGTTTCGTGCCGCTTTAGAATATGTAGCAGACAAACATTACTTAAAGGAAACATTTCGAAGTTACATGGCAAGAGCAGAATCGGCTCTCAGTTATGGCAAAGCAGAACTCAATACAAACCCACTATTTAATTCTCCGCCTTATTTACTTGATCGCAGTCGAATAAAAGCTGAACAGCCATTAATGGTCGTGTTTGAGCGTACGCGTTGTCATGCCTGTGATGTTTTACATGGCGGCCCTTTTGCCCGACCCGAAATTGAAACCCAGTTGTTAAAACTGGAAGCTGTACAACTTGATATTCATAGCGAACAACCCGTACTTACACCCGCTGGGAAAAAAATGTCTGTTAAGAAATGGGCAGAACAGCTAAACATCAATTACAGCCCAACCATTATATTTTTTGACGAAAAAGGGAAAGAGATTATTCGAATCGAATCTGTGGTCTGGTTCTATCGATTGCGCAACGTATTAACTTATGTATTAAGCGGCGGATATAAAAAATACCCCACTTTCCAGCTCTGGCGTCAGGCAAAAAATATGCGCTAAATGTTATATCTCGTTACTACCCATGCAGTCTAATATTCTTATGTGTAATCCGAGTAGGATTTTTCTTCAATAAAATCCGAGCCCAACTTCATGTTAATAATTCGTTTTATGTCTGCACGCTGATCATTCGTAATATAAACCGCACGCGCCAACTCAATAAACTTTTCATCAAATTCTCTGGCGCGTTCTTTATCCCGAATATCATCCTCAATCTCCCAGAGTTGCTCATTAATTGCCTTTAATTTTGCAATCTCTTTTACAATATCAACTGATGATTTTTCATCTGCTCGCCATAAGCCATTTAATAAGTTCAATTCCTTATTTATATTTACCAGTTTATCCGGATCGGAAATACGCTCATTTTTAATTTGCAGGATTGTAATTTTATCCAGCATCTCGCCGTAAGAAAGTTCTATTTTAATAGTCATAATTATTTGTCTATTTTGTTTTAAAATTAAAAATAAATTTTTGTTAGATATTCGGATTCAGCTGCGACAAAATTTGCTCCATTACAGTTAGAGGATTGATTTCTGTCATACATCGATTATCAATACATGTGTGCATTTTTTCAGTATGGTAACAGGGACTGCAATCCAGGTTACTATTTATAATAGTTATTTTATTTGTTTTCGTTTGGTATGGACCGGTTCTTTTAAAATTCGTAGGACCAATTAAAGCAAAAACCGGAGTATCAACTGCCGCAGCAATGTGAGCAGGTCCGGTATCAGTAACAACAACACCATCTGCATTTTCTATCAATCCAACAAGCTCAGGGAAACTGGTTTTCCCAACAAGTGATAAAATATTATTTGTGAAAGGTAACAGTTTATTAAAATACCCTCGTTCAGATTCACTTCCTGCAATGACAGCATTTATTTTATTCAGCTCAAGTAATTCAAATAGCTTTTTCCAGTGTTTAACAGGCCAACCACGTAAATTAATAGATGATTTTTTATTATGATGACTATTACTTGGCACAAGAACAATATAATGTTCAGGAAGACTAAATTTAGTTTTTATTTCTGAAGGCGTTGCTCCTATTAATGATGGTTGAGCACGTTGCAGATCATCCTGATTTAGAAAAGAACGATAAATCAGATGTAAACCTTCTACAGCATGTATTCCCGGGGGCTCTGTAAAATGCTTATACGGCATTCCTATTTTATGATTTGCCCGAGACAAACGAACTACGCTATTAAAAATAGAACCCAGCTCTAAATTAATAATGTAATCATATGGATTTAAAAGTGCGGCAAAAATAATTTTTTGCTTAGCCAGGTTTATAATTAAAGGTGTTCTTCTCGATTTCAGAAAAAAAATTCGATTTATTCTGGGGTCAGCCTGAAAAACTTTACCAATCCCTTCCTTAGCAACCCAGTCAATAACAACATTTTCACCAAAATGTGAGCGCAGTGGATTTATAATGCTCGCGGCAAAAACAGTATCGCCAAGTTGTCCGGCTCGAATCACTAATACTCGAATAGCTTTTTTATTCTTTCTCTCTGACATTAAAACCAATTATTTAAAGCTAAGCAGTCTTGTGTTTATGATGGTGTGTCTTACCACCTTTATGATGAGGTCTCTTTCCTTGTCCACCTTTTTTATGATGTGGCCTGTGTTTGCGTTCAATTCTTGCGGGTGCTTTTGGCGCCAGCAGTAATTCGTTTGTAATTGAGGCAACAGGGATCTTATGTCCGATATATTCTTCAATATCAGGAAGAGACATCGCGAAATCTTCACAGGCAAAACTGATGGCAACACCACTCGCACCCGCTCGGCCAGTACGTCCAATACGATGAACGTAATCTTCTGCATCATTGGGTAAATCAAAATTGATAACCAGGCTGACATCCTCAACATGTAAGCCACGTGCAGCGACATCGGTTGCCACCAATGCCCGTATTTTACCTTTAGTAAAATCTTCAAGTATACGTAAACGTTTATTTTGAGGCACATCACCGGATAACATCGCACCATTAATGTCATTGGTCTTAAAATAAGCATCAATTTTTTCAGCGACGCGTTTGGTGTTAATAAAAATAACGGTGCGCAAATCATCACGGCTATTAAGCAGGCCTAATAACAATGGAATTTTTTCATCCATCGCAGGGTAATACACAGATTCGGTAATACGATCGGCCGTGACATTTTCAGACTTAATAATAACTTCTACTGGATCATTCATATGATCATAAGCAAGCTCATTAACCCGATGCGACAATGTTGCTGAAAATAACATGCTCAAACGTTTATCTGCATCAGGCATGCGACGTATCAAATAACGAATATCGTTAACAAAACCCAGATCAAACATGCGATCGGCTTCATCTAAAATCAAAACCTGAATTTGTTTTAGGTTAAACACGCCCTGCTTGAAATAATCAATAATTCGACCCGGTGTACCTATTAATAAATCCACACCATCTATTAACGCTTGTTTTTGTGTGTCATAACCAGTGCCACCATAAACAGCAACATGTTTTAAACCGGTGTATTTACCCAGCATTTCTGCATCTTTATGAATTTGCACCGCAAGTTCACGAGTTGGCGCAAGAATAATGCAACGTGGCTGATTCTTTTGCCTTTCGTCGGAAGCAGGATTTTTTAGCAAATGGACATAAGCCGCTAATAAAAATGCGGCTGTTTTACCTGTGCCTGTTTGTGCTTGTCCCGCAATATCTTTCCCTTGCAAGGCAAAGGGCAGAGATTCTTCCTGAATGGGGGTGCAATATAAAAAACCTGATTCTTCAACACCTTGCAGGACTTCTGCAGGCAAATCAAAGCTGGAAAATTTCGTTGTGGTTAAATGTTGTTCACTCATGGCGCGTAGCATAACAGATACTTGTCAAGATTGGACTTGAAATAAACGTCAGCTTAAGCTCAAATGGAGGTATAGATTTTTTTCAATAACGTCTACAATAAAAATCACAGTTAGTCACAGGAGACACTACCTTGAGCGACAAGATCGTATATGCCACAGATGACACCTTCGATGCCGAAGTTGTAAATGCAGAAGGACCCGTATTAGTAGATTACTGGGCAGACTGGTGTGGCCCCTGCAAAATGATAGCCCCTATTCTTGATGAGATTGCTGAAGAATATGCTGGCAAACTTAAAATCACAAAACTCAATATTGATGAAAATCCTGCGACACCACCTAAATTTGGTATTCGTGGTATTCCAACATTAATGATTTTCAAAAATGGTAATGTTGAAGCAACTAAAGTGGGCGCGGTTTCAAAATCCCAGCTTGCTGCCTTTATCGACAGTAATTTGTAAGTATAAATTTAAAACGTCCGGCATAATCAGGATCTGAGGCTGGACGTTTTTAAATTTTAGTGCTAATGTTCGCTACGTAATTAATTTTAGTAATCATTTCGCTCCGTCAGTAACGATGTACGAGCGACAAACTCTCAAAAACTTCTAAAATATATTTTAAAAAACGAGCACCCGTAATTCCGCCCTCGCGCAACTCCGAGTCGTATCCGAATTAAATCTAATAACACGAATTAAAACTTCTCAACAATCTACCAAAGAACCTTCAAATATGAATTTATCAGAACTCAAAAAAAACCCCGTCCCTGAACTCATTAACATCGCATCAAGCATGGGCATCGACAATCTCGCACGCTCCCGTAAACAAGACATTATTTTTTCCATTCTAAAATCTCACGCTAAAAGTGGTGAGGATATTTATGGTGATGGAGTATTAGAAATACTTCAGGATGGATTCGGTTTTTTACGTTCAGCTGACAGTTCATACCTTGCCGGCCCTGATGATATTTATGTTTCCCCCAGCCAGATTCGACGTTTTAACTTACGTACCGGTGATACAGTTTCAGGAAAAATTCGCCCGCCAAAAGATGGCGAACGTTATTTTGCGTTACTTAAGGTTAATGAAATTAATTTTGACTCGCCAGAAAATGCCAAACACAAGATTTTATTTGAAAACCTGACACCGTTACATCCAACTGAACGTCTTCAACTGGAAGTCGGCAACGGCAGTAGTGAAGATATGACTGCACGCATTATTGATCTCACTGCTCCAATAGGAAAAGGCCAGCGTGGTTTGATTGTCTCACCACCAAAAGCCGGTAAAACCATGATGCTGCATGATATTGCCCATGCCATCGCCCACAATCATCCTGAATGTCACTTAATCGTATTACTGATTGACGAACGTCCGGAAGAAGTTACCGAAATGTCCCGCTCAGTACGCGGCGAGGTGGTTTCATCAACCTTTGATGAACCAGCCAGTCGTCATGTTCAGGTTGCTGAAATGGTCATTGAAAAAGCCAAACGTCTGGTTGAACATAAAAAAGACGTGGTTATTCTGCTTGATTCGATTACCCGTCTCGCTCGCGCCTATAACACCGTTATCCCATCATCCGGCAAAGTACTCACCGGTGGTGTTGATGCGAATGCTTTGCACCGTCCAAAACGTTTCTTTGGTGCCGCACGTAATATTGAAGAAGGTGGCTCTCTGACGATTCTCGCCACCGCACTGGTTGAAACCGGTTCACGTATGGATGACGTCATCTACGAAGAATTCAAAGGCACCGGCAACATGGAAATCCATCTGGATCGCAAGATGGCAGAAAAACGCCTCTACCCTGCAATTAATATCAATCGCTCCGGCACGCGTCGTGAAGAATTACTGACTAAACCTGATGAACTGCAAAAAATGTGGATTTTAAGAAAGGTAGTTCATGATATGGATGAAATTGCTTCCATGGAATTCTTACATGACCGCCTGAAAGCCACTAAAACCAATAATGATTTCTTTGATTCTATGAAGAAATAGGAAAAATTAGAAAAAAATAACAACTGAAATATCAATTCAGCTAATTTAAGGGGTAATATTCAATTACCCCTTTTTTATACCCCCAGCTTAAATCTTAAACTTCTCTCTTTTTCTTAATAAGATAGATCTATCACCTCAAGTAATTTCTAGACAAATAGTGTGTGATTTTTGACAAGCAGGGGAAAATCACACATGCTAAGTCACAGATTTCATGGAAATTTGATGTTATCGGCTGTTTTAGAAATATTTTTAAACTAGCCTTAATTTCTAATTACTGCGTTTATTGAAAAGGGTTGGGCACATGTCAGATATTTCAATTTGTGAAGTTAATTTTGAGAAGTGGATGATGCTGGCTTCTTCAGAACCCAACAGTTTTGAACAGCTAAGACGAGATAAAATATCTGAATTAATTGAGAGCGCACCAAAAAGACATCAACATCGTCTACGTTGCCTGCAATGGCGTATTGATCAAATCCGTGAAAAAAATAATTCCTCTCCCATGGCTGCCTGTATCGCTATTTCAGGACTCATGTGGGATACATTCGGACATCTTAGTGAATTACTTCAATACCAAGCTGAAAATGGCTTATCTGCTCCCACACCTGTAATGCAAGCGAAGATTCTCCCTTTTCCAGCCAAGCATTAAAAATCATCTAATAAAAACATCACTAATCGCGATTAAAGCTTGCTGTAACATAACCTTTTACGTATCATCGCCCGTCCAATAATGTGCATGGTGCTGATTTAAGAGATCTTAATCAGAAAGCGATGCTCTGATTAAATAGAGGTCTTTAAAATGAAAGCTGAAATCCATCCAGCATACGAAGAAATTACAGTAACGTGCAGCTGTGGCAGCGTTTTTAAAACTCGCTCAGCAAGTTGCAAAGATCAAACAATTGAAGTTTGTTCACAATGCCACCCATTCTTCACTGGCAAACAAAAATTATTAGATACTGCGGGACGAGTTGATAAATTCAACCAAAAGTACGGCAAAAAATAATTTGTCATGCTTTACCGTTCATATCTAAAACAAAAGGCGTCCAATTGGACGTTTTTTGCATTTATAGCAGTCGCTTTTTTTACTACCCCGATTTATGCGGATAACTGTGCTGTTAGTCAGTTTCATGAAACAGTACAGGTAGCCAGGGTTTTTGATGGTGACACTATTAAGTTAGTCGATGGACGTAAACTTCGCCTGATTGGTATCAATACACCTGAACGGGGTCGTAATGGCAAACAAAATGAGCCCTTTTACCAGGCAGCAAAAAACCAACTTCAGAAAATAATTAATAAAAGTCACAATCAAATTAAAATTGTCTTCGGTGAAAGCAAGCGCGATCGATACAAACGTTTTCTTGCACACATTTTCACCATAAATAATGAAAATATCACTGCAACACTCATCAAAAATGGCATGGGTTTTACGATTGCTATTCCCCCTAATGTCAAACTCTTAACTTGCTATCAAAATGCTGAACGAGTAGCGCAAAAACAAAAACGTGGCATATGGAATCACAAGTATAGTCATGCTATCAATGTTGATTCCCTGAACAAATCAGCACGAGGTTTTTTTCGTATTAGTGGTACAGTAACGCGCATAGGTGAAAGTCGCTCTTCCTTCTGGCTTAACCTGAATACAAATTCAGAATCAAAATTTGCTTTGCGTATTCTGAAAAAAGATCTACCTTACTTTACTAAATATCAGCCGAAAGACTTAATAAATCACCCGCTAATTGCACGTGGATGGATATACCAAATCAAAGGGGAGCAACGTATGACGATTCGTCACCCGGCTTCTCTGCAAATACAAAATACTGACTAGATGTTCCTCAGCTGCTACACTTAAAAAATAAAAATTTCAGCGCAATCTCATTGAACCTGTAAGCTCAAGCTACAAGATATAAAGTATGGGATAAGTATAAATAAAGACCATTTGCCGCATGACATGGATTGTTCCAGACAATCGCATCGCCGATGGACATATGATAAGGATTAGGTATGACAGATAAAAAGCTCTCTGCGGATGAACTCAAACAAGCAGCACTTGATTATCATGCTTTTCCCATTGCAGGTAAAACAGCAACCGCATTAACCAAGCCTTGTGACACTCAGGATGATCTCAGTCTTGCGTATACCCCCGGTGTTGCTGCTCCGGTACGTGCCATTGCAGAAGATCCTGAAGCTGCTTACCAATATACAAACAAAGGAAATTTAGTTGCGGTCATCACAGATGGTTCTGCTGTTTTAGGCTTAGGCAATGTTGGTGCACTTGCAGGCAAACCTGTTATGGAAGGTAAAGCGGTTTTATTTAAAAAATTTGCTGATATAGATGTTATGGATATTGAAGTAAACGCTGACTCTGTAGAAGACTTTGTCAAAACGATAAAGAATATTTCGCCCACCTTTGGCGGTATTAATCTGGAAGATATAGCCGCACCTCGATGTTTTGAAATTGAAAAAGCTCTTAAAGAAGAACTCAATATTCCTGTCTTTCATGATGATCAACACGGCACTGCAATTATTATTGCCGCAGGTTTATTGAATGCACTCGAGATAACAAACCGTGAAATTGAAAAAACACATATAGTATGTCTCGGTGCAGGTGCTGCCGGTATAGCAGCGATGCGAATGTTAAAAAGTTTAGGTGCACGAAAAATATATCTGGTTGACCGAAAAGGAGTTGTTTATAACGGTCGTGAGGAAGTTAATAAATATAAACAGGAATTTTCTCGTGAATCATCACGTCGATCATTAAGTGATGCTATGCAAGGAGCGGACGTTTTTATCGGTGTCTCCGGACCTGATTTACTCAAACCTGAAATGCTCAAAGCTATGGCGGCTAATCCCATTGTTTTTGCGTTATCCAATCCTGACCCTGAAATAAATCCGGAGCTGGCAAAACAAACACGCAATGATGTTATTTTAGCAACTGGCCGCAGTGATTATCCTAACCAGGTGAATAATGTTTTAGGCTTTCCCTTTATTTTTCGTGGCGCTTTAGATGTAAGGGCAACGTGTATTAACACTGAAATGCAAATAGCTGCCGTTAAAGCTCTTGCCGCTTTAACAAAAGAAAAGGTACCACAAAGTGTGGTTGATGCTTACGGTGTTGATAAACTTGAGTTTGGTGAAGATTATATTATCCCAAAACCTTTCGACTCACGCTTGCAAGATTACGTGCCAAAAGCTGTATCTGAAGCGGCTATTGATACTGGCGTTGCTAAAGACCGATAGCCCCCCTAAAAATAAAACCTTTAACTTTTGATTTTACTCTATCTGATTTAACAGCAACTCGACTTCTGTAATATCCGCCCGCTTCATTAATTTACCATCAATAGGATTAAGTGGAATTTGTTTTTGTTTTTGTAAAAAAATCACTAATTCTAGTCGAGCATCGTCAACAACAAACTCATAAGTTGAATAGTTTTGATATTGCTCAACCCCAATTCTTAAACGTCGTTCACTAAGCTCATTAGGAATCTGCTTATCGCGTAAATAGAAGCCGATACTTTCAATCGTATCCGCAAAGACATGAATGGTTATAAATGAATGCTCATCAGCTGTACCGCTTAAAACACTGCCCACTAAACGAGGATTAAAATCTTTTAGAAACTGCATTGCTTCTATGGCAATTTGTCGTAACCGGCTCAGATGTTCCGGTTGGCTGGTTGCACGAAAGAGTCGTTGATATTCAATTAAAGCTAATTCAATTTCAGAATTATTTGGCAAGCTTTTAGTGTCCATAGCCCCAAGCTGTTGAGCAGCTTTTTTTTTGGCGGCATGAAAATCACGTGCACCACTATCGAGTAATATTTGTGCCGTTTTTTGCGCCAGGCGTTGGCGCATGCGATCATGATCACGTTGCGACATGAAAAAAGCCTTTTCTTAAATTAGTACTCGATTAAAAGATATCTTCTGTTATATCGGCAGGGGTCGATTCAGATGAAGTACCCGTTTGTTCACCCTCAATAGAATCTGTTTGCTCTGTTGGTACTTGTTCAGCCAGGAAGAATTCAAAAATAGCATCTTTAGTTGTTGAATTAGCCAACTTTCCTGTTTTTGGATCAATCCGCACTGAAACCAAACCTGGCGGTTGTTCAAGTTCTTTTTCTTCAATACCTGCTAAGGAATCACGCATAAAATCTACCCACATAGGTAACGCCGCTCGTGCACCCGTTTCTCGCTCACCTAATGGCCGTGAATCATTAAAACCCACCCAGGCAATTGTTGCTAAATCAGCATTAAAACCAGTAAACCAGGCATCACGCTGATCATTGGTTGTTCCTGTTTTTCCCGCAAGATCCTTACGGCCAATAACTAACGCCCGTCGACCTGTTCCGAGGCGGATTACATCACGCATCATAGTGTTAATTAAAAACGACGTTTGTGGTGATAAAATTTGCTTAGCTAATTTTAACGGAACAGGACCCTGGTTAACCTGTAAACGTTCCTGCTCATCCATTAAAGAAAGAAATGATTCACTTAAATCGGGTGGTAAAACAGGCAAAGAAGCGACTGTAGTTTCTTTAACATCTTTGTTCTGAAGATTTTCATCTTTTTGTTTCGTCTCTTTTTTATCTTCAACTATCTCAGTTTTTCGACAGGCACGGCAGACTTGCTCCGGTTGTGCCATGAAAACTATTTTATTCCTGGCACCAACAATATAATCAATTAAGTAGGGGTTAACCTGATAACCGCCGTTAGCAAAAACAGCATAACCCTTCGCTAAATCATATGGTGTTAAGGAACCGCTCCCTAAAGCAAGTGATAAGTTACGGGGTAACATCTTGCCGGTAAAACCAAAACGTTTAATATAACGAATAGCATAACCAATACCAATATCTCGCAACAAACGGATAGAAACCAGGTTACGTGATTTAATCAGTGCCAAACGTAAGCGCGTGTCACCATAAAACCTGCCACTATAATTTTCCGGGCGCCAGGTATCTTCTAAACCGGGAGCATCAAATACCACCGGTGCATCTGCAATAATACTGGCAGCGGTATACCCTTTATCTAACGCGGCAGTGTATATAAAAGGTTTAAAACTTGAACCCGGCTGACGTTGGGCTTGAATAGCTCGATTAAATTTACTCTCATAATAATCAAAACCACCATTTAGTGCTTCTACCGCACCATCTTCCGGTGCCAGAGAGACTAATGCACCACTAACTGTTGGTTTTTGTGCCAGCCAGCTACAACCTGATTTTTTAGAAGGAACTGTGTAAATAATGTCACCTTCTTTTAAGCGTTGATGCGCTGAAGTTAATTCAGCCTCGACAGTATTATCATCGACATATGTTCGCGCCCACTCAATATGCTCCCAGGGCAGATACACCACCTTATTTTCAGCTGTATAGGCGTACGCTTCTTTATCGTTAACCTGAAAAACCAGCGAAGGAACAAGGTTACCGTACGTTGAGATTTTATTTAATTCTTTTCGCCATAGTGCAAATTCATCCAGCTGCTGAATTTCAGGCGTTTTAACAACATTTTCACCCTCTTCTATCAGCGTTTCTTCTACTAATTTTACTTTCTCAGATTTTATTTCCTGAGCTGAATTTAAATCATAAAACCCCAGATGGCCGCGATAACCATGTCGGCGATCATATCCAAGTAAAGCATTTCGCAAGGCGCGGTTAGCTGACCGTTGCCTGACAGCATTAACTGTTGTGTAAACGCTGTAACCTCCGGTATATGCTTCAGAACCATATCGTTTAACCATTTCAGTCCGCACCATCTCGGCAATATAGGGTGCTTCAAGTTCGATATCCTGGCCATGAACCTGTGCCAGATCGTTCTCCACAAGGGCTGCCTGATAAACATCTTCATCAATGAAATTTAAGATCCGCATACGTCCAAGTACATAATTACGACGAATCAATGCACGTTGCGGGTTATTAATCGGGTTATAACTAGAGGGGGCTTTTGGCAAACCCGCAACCATAGCGTACTCAGCTATACTCAATTCATGGATTTCCTTTCCATAATAAACCTGGGATGCCGCTGAAAAGCCATAGGCTCGCTTACCCAGATATATTTTATTTAAATATAAGGCAAGAATTTCTTCTTTCGTTAAAAAGCCTTCAATTTTAAAGGCAAGAAAAATTTCGTTAAGTTTACGTAAATAGGTTTTTTCACGACTGAGGAAAAAATTTCTCGCAACCTGCATGGTAATCGTGCTGCCACCCTGACCTTTTTTTCCAGTACGCACTAAATGAATAACCGCACGTAAAATTCCCTGGTAATCAACGCCCGGATGCTCGAAAAAACGATCGTCTTCTGCTGCCAATACCGCATTAATTAAATGCTGAGGAAATTCTTCGTATTTAAGGGGAGTACGCTTCATTTCGCCAAATTCGGCGATTAATTCACCGCTTTTAGCGTAAACACGCAAAGGAACCTGTAACTGTACATCTTTAAGTGTTTCGATTCCGGGTAAACGAGGAGAAAGGTATAAATAAGCACCGCCAATAAATAAACCTGCTAATACGCCACCAATCAACATCAAAATTCCGAGACTTTTGATGGTCTTCTTATAAAATAACTTCATATACCTACACTATATTAAGGTTGTACTTGAAAATGCCGATACTTTCACACAAGCGGAAAGTATATCATTCAATGAAAAGCTGTCACGCCTATTTGTTTTTTTTCATTAGATGTCCTATAGTTGACTCAACAACCTAAAGTATTATATAAATAACAACTGTAACCACATGCAAAATAAAGAAAAATCGTGGTTTAAAGAGAAATTACGACATAAAAAGTAAGTATTGAGATATAACTATGGGTCTTGGCGATTTATTCAAACAGAAACAACCAGTTGTATTAGGACTGGATATCAGCTCTACCGCTATCAAGCTACTTGAATTGGGGCAGAGTGGTGATCGCCTGCGTGTCGAAAGCTACGCGGTAGAACCGTTGCCCGCTAATTCAGTCATTGAAAAAAATATAGCCGATGTTGAGGCCGTGGGTGACGCAATTAAGCGCGCCGTTAAACGTTCAGCATCGCGTACCAAACTGGCTGCAGTTGCTGTAGCCGGTTCTGCCGTTATCACCAAAATTATTGCCATGCCAGCTTCTCTCACTGAAGATGATATGGAACAACAAATTGAACTCGAAGCTGACCAATATATTCCTTATCCTCTGGAAGAAGTTAATCTGGATTTTGAAGTCATTGGCCCATCAGAAAATGATCCTGAACGTATAGATGTGTTACTTGCAGCGTCACGAAGTGAAAATGTCGATATTCGTATTGCCGCCATAGAGCTGGCCGGACTTAAAGCCAAAATTGTCGATGTTGAAGCCTATGCAATGGAAAATGCCTTTTCACTGCTTATCCCGCAATTACCCGAGCAAGGCATTGATCAAACTATCGCGGTTATTGATATCGGTGCAACCATGACAACCTTAAATGTTATGCATGATCGCAAAACCATTTATACCCGTGAACAAGTTTTTGGTGGCAAACAGTTAACCGAAGAAATTCAACGACGTTATGGCTTGTCTTATGAAGAAGCAGGAATGGCTAAACGTCAGGGTGGCTTGCCTGATAATTATGTTCCAGAAGTACTGGAACCTTTTAAAGATGCCATGACCCAACAGGTCAGTCGCTCGTTACAATTCTTTTACGGTTCAAGCCAATATAATAATGTTGACCATATTGTACTGGCCGGTGGTAGTGCCATGATTCCGGGAATAGATGAAATGATTGCCAATAAGTTAGGCGTTCATACCTCCGTAGCAAATCCATTTACCAACATGACCCTGGCGTCACGTGTTAAAGCACAAAGCTTAAGTAACGATGCCCCTGCGCTGATGATTGCGGCTGGTCTGGCTATGAGGAGTTTTGATTAATGGCACATATTAATTTACTTCCATGGCGTGAAGAACGACGCAAAGAACAACTCCGTCAATTTCTCACCATATTGGGTTTATCAGTTGTTCTAATGTTATTGGTTATTTTAGCTGTACACTTGCAATATAACCGAATGATTAGTGCGCAACAATCACGCAACAATTTTCTGAAAAATGAAATTACGGCTGTAGAAAAACAAATTCGTGAAATCAATGATCTTGCAAAAGAAAAAAAACGTTTACTCGCTCGTATGGAAGTCATTCAACAGTTACAACGTAATCGTCCCGGTATTGTTCATCTGTTTGAAGAAATGGTGAAAGTTCTTCCTGAAGGTGCTCATATTACAAGTCTTAAGCAAAGTGGGAAACATTTAGTCATAAATGGTATTGCTCAATCCAATGCCCGCGTATCTGCTTACATGAGAAATATTGATAGTTCTAACTGGTTAACCAAACCAGAGCTCAATATTATTCAGAAAAAAGGCAAAGCAAAAAAAGGGAGCGGACGTGATTTTATATTACGGGCAGAACAATTAGCTCAACCTAAAAAAGAGACAAAAAAATAGACGCTTATTATGGCAGACATCGATCTTAATAATCTGGATTTAAGTAATGTTGGTTCCTGGCCAATCGCGGTCAAGGGTGTACTCATTGCTATCGTTGCCGTTGGTGTTCTTACACTCGGTTACTTTGTTGATATTCAGGCTCAACAAGACAATCTTGACAGAATTACCAATGAAGAAAATCGCTTAAAAGAAGATTTTGAAATTAAACAAACCAAAGCATCAAATCTGGATGCCTATAAAGCTCAAATGGTGGAAATGGAAGATTCATTTGGTGCCATGATTCGCCAGTTACCCAGTAAAACTGAAGTTGAAGATTTACTGGTTGATATATCACAAACAGGGCTTGCCAGCGGTATTGAATTTCAATTATTTAAACCTTTAGCTGAAAAGCACATTGAATTTTATGCTGAATTACCTATCACATTAAAAATGACAGGGACTTACCACCAATTTGGTGAATTTGTTAGCGGTATTGCGGCTTTACCCCGTATTGTGACACTGGAAAATATCTCTATTACTGGCGGTAAAAGTAAAGACAATATCGCTAACTTAACTATGGACGTAACCGCAAAAACTTACCGTTACCTCGATGAAAGTGAAGTTTCAGGAAAACGTAAAAAACGTAAAAAGCGTAAAAAGCGCTAATAATATTATGAATTAATCAGTTAGCTTAAACCGAACTCAAATGAAAATATCGAAGCAAGGCACAAACAGTATGGCGAATGAGATTAAAATACATTCACAAAAATCAACACCTGCACTTTCATCTGCAATGAAAGTGTTGTGCTTATGCCTGCCTGTATTTTTAACTGCATGCAGTAGTGATAACACCAGTGATCTTCAGGAATATGTAACAAGTATTAAAGCTCGTCCGAAAGGTCGAATAAAACCGTTACCTGAAATTATACCTTATGAAACTTATTTATATCAGGTAAGTCATTTACGAGACCCCTTCACCCCTTTTATGGCGCAGGAAGAAGCTAGCCTCGAAATTCAGGATTCAGGATTACATCCTAATTTAAACCGCAAACGTGAAGAGCTTGAACAATATAGTCTTGATTCCCTGACTTTTGTTGGACATATTGAAAAAAATGGCAAAACCTGGGCATTAATTACGGCACCTGACAAAGTTATTTACAGAGTACTACCCGGCAATCATATGGGCTCAAACTATGGCGAAATTTTAGCTATTACTGAAGACTCAATACTACTTAATGAAATCATCCCCAATGGTGTGGGAGGATGGACTGAACGCGAGGCCTCACTCGATTTGAGTGAATAATTCGTGACGGAGATGCACCATGAAAAACATCACATTTAATTTTTATCATCTTATTCAGCAGCAAAAGCTAGCTATTTTTATTAGTACTTGTCTGCTTGTATTTGCAGCCGTGCCCACACTTGCTTCAGCTGAAGAAAATGCGATTACTGAAATAAATTATACATCACTACCTGGTGATCAAGTGCAAATCAGAATTTCGTTGGAAAATTTAGCTGCTGAACCAGGAAGTTTTACTATTGATAGTCCGGCACGTATTGCTTTTGATTTTCCAAATACAAAAATTAAACTTGCTAACCGTTCCCAAAATATTGGAATCGGGGTTGCACGTAGTATTAAAACTATTGAAGCCGGTGGCCGCACTCGTGTTGTATTAAATTTATCACGTTTGGTTACTTATAATACCTTCGTTGATGGAAACGATATTGTCGTCACTCTGGGTGGCTTACCATCAACAACTTTAACAGCTAAATCTGCTAATATTGTCGGCCTGGAATCAAAAGCTAGCGGAACAAGTATAAAAAATATAGATTTTCGCCGCGGTGATAAAGGTGAAGGTCGCATCATTATTGACCTATCCGATCCGAATACCCCCGTCGATTTAAAAACCCGTGGTGAACAAATAACTGTTACTGTTACAGATAGCACTATTTCAAGTGAATTAGAGCGTCGCCTTGATGTTATTGATTTTGGTACACCGGTAAAAACCATTGACGCCTTTAACCAAAGTGGCAATGTTAAAATTGTTATTACCGGTATAGGTGAATTTGAACAACTTGCTTATCAGGCAGATAGTACATTTACTGTTGATGTAAAACCTATCATAAAAGAAACGGCCGCGGAAAAACAAAAGAAAAAATTTGCCTTTAAAGGTGAACGTTTATCACTTAATTTTCAGAACATAGAAGTTCGTGCCGTATTACAGCTAATTGCTGACTTCACTGATTTAAATTTGATTACCAGTGATACCGTCACAGGCAATGTGACCTTACGTTTAAAAAATGTTCCCTGGGATCAAGCTCTGGATATTATTCTGCGTAGTAAAGGCCTGGCAATGGTTAAAGATGGCAATGTAATTTCAGTTGCCCCTGCCGAAGAAGTTGCTGCAAGAGCAAAACTGGATCTAACGATTGAAGCGCAAGCACCTCTAATCAGCGAAAGTATCCAGGTTAATTATGCTAAAGCTACTGAACTTACTAAATTACTTAAAACTAAAGATAATTCTCTTTTATCAGAACGAGGCAGCGTTAGCGTTGATGAGAGAACCAATAAATTACTCATTCGTGATACTGCAAAAAATATAAGTTCTATTGTTGCATTAATTCAGGAACTTGATATTCCAGTGAGGCAAGTACTGATTGAGTCTCGTATTGTTCTCGCTACAAATGAGTTCAGTAAAGAACTTGGTGTGCGTTTTGGCGTCACATCAGAAAAATATACCAGCACGAGTAATAGTGTTGCTGGTGGTGGCCATTCAGGTGTATCAGAAGTATTATTTGATACTCTAAATCGCCAGCTTCCAACGGATACTGTTGATTATAATTATCCTGAACTATATAACGTAAACCTTCCTGCAACTAATTTAGCTTCTTCTGCAGGAAAAATTGGTTTGGCTTTTGCCACTTTACCCTGGGGTACATTAATAGATTTAGAATTATCAGCTGCACAATTTGAAGGCCAATCTGAAATCATCTCTAGCCCACGAGTAATTACTTCAGATCAATCGGAAGCAGTAATTGAAACAGGTAGTGAAATTCCTTATCAAGAAGCTTCATCTAGTGGCGCAACAACGGTCGCATTCAAAAAAGCGGTATTGCAGCTTGTGGTTACACCTCAAATCACACCTGATGATCGTATTATCATGGAGTTACAAGTAAGTAAGGATAACCCCGATTTTGCTAATGTAGTAAATGGTGTACCTCCTATAAATACTCAATCAGTTGAAACAACTGTATTAGTTGATAATGGTGAAACTATTGTATTAGGTGGTGTTTATGAACAAACAAAAAGTAAAGCAGTAAATCGTATTCCTTTCTTTGGTGATTTACCAATTATCGGATTTTTATTCCGTGATCATTTTGAACAAAATGACAAATCCGAATTACTTATTTTTGTTACACCAAAGCTATTAAAAGATAACGCAAAACTTTAAATTCATTTTGTTACTATAATTTGAGAGGTATGTTTAGACATACCTCCTGTTATATTACATTTTACTCTGAATACCTTCTTCGACCATATTATAAATGCATGGCTAAAATAAAAGCATAATGGCATCAAATCAAAATATATTTCTTATCGGTTTAATGGGAGCAGGTAAAACTACCATTGGCCGTCAGGTTGCCAGTGAACTCTCACTTGAATTTTTCGACAGTGATCATGAAATTGAAAGTCGCACCGGTGTCACAATCACCCACATTTTTGATATAGAAGGTGAACCCGGATTTCGCAAACGTGAGACCGCAATGCTTGATGAGTTAACTCAAAAAAAAGGTATTGTATTAGCGACGGGTGGGGGAGCCATTTTAAAAACAGAAAATCGCCAATTTCTCATGTCACGCGGCACAACAATATATCTCTATGCCAATATTGATACTTTGCTCGAACGAACGTCAAAAGATCGTAATCGACCCCTGCTACAAACCGGGAATCCACAATCAAAATTAGAAGAATTATTCAAAATACGTGATCCTCTTTACCGTGAAACAGCAGATATTATTATTGATACTGGCAAAGATAGTGTTCGTTTAGCATTAAAAGAAATTCTTGAGCAACTCCAAATCGTTTAAACCTTCATTTGATCAACTTTTATCTAAAAGGCACTCCGCATTTTTTCTCAGTTTCATTTATAATCAAATTTGATTAACCCTATTTTGAGTCACAAAAATGAAAACATTACAGGTTAAACTTGGCGAATATGGCGATCGCAGTTATCCCATTTTCATTGGCCAAAACTTACTTTCAAAACCCGAGCTGGTTGAACCTTATGTAAAAGGCACTCAGGTCCTGATTGTTAGCAACGAAACCATTGCACCACTTTACCTCGATAAAGTTAAAAAAACCTTCTCTGCATATGATGTAAAAATAGTTATTCTTCCTGACGGTGAGCAATATAAAAACCTCGATGAATTAAATACCATTTTTGATGCTCTGCTCAGCGCAAAATTTGATCGCACTTGTACGCTGGTTGCCCTGGGTGGTGGCGTCGTTGGAGACATGACTGGCTTTGCCGCGGCCAGTTACCAGCGTGGGGTTAATTTTATCCAGATACCCACTACTTTACTGGCCCAGGTTGATTCTTCTGTGGGTGGTAAAACAGGCGTGAATCACCCTAAAGGTAAGAATATGATCGGCGCCTTCCATCAGCCATGTTGTGTTATTGCAGATTCAGATACTTTAAATACATTAGAAGATAATCAACTCAGTGCCGGTATTGCTGAAGTGATTAAATATGGCCTTATTCGTGATATGGAATTCACTAAATGGCTCGAAGAAAACATGCACAAATTATTAGCACGTGATCCCGAAGCACTCTCTTATGCCATTGAGGTTTCCTGCCGCTGCAAGGCGGAAATTGTAGCTGAAGATGAAAAAGAAAATGGCGTTCGTGCGTTACTTAATTTAGGTCATACTTTTGGCCATGCAATTGAGACCAGTACAGGTTATGGAAACTGGTTACATGGTGAAGCTGTTGCAACCGGTATGTTAATGGCGGCAGATTTATCCATGCGGCTCGGTAACATAAAGCAAAAAGATGTTGAACGTGTTGATAACCTGCTGGATATGGCGATGTTGCCCACAAGGGCCCCGCATCATATGGACTATGAACACTTTATTGAACTTATGGCGGTTGATAAAAAAGTTCGTGCAGGAAAAATTAATTTTGTATTATTCAAAAAATTAGGTGATGCCATACTCACAAATGACTTTGACCATAATTTACTGCGTCAGACCATTGAAGCTCATCGTGCAATCGATGGCCAATAAAGGATAAAGATGAATGTATCAACTTGCACCTTATGCAGCAAATAATGATTCATCTTTAGGTCGGCGTTATCCTGAAGCCCTGCCCAAGCATCGTAGTGAATTTCAACGCGACCGTGATCGTATTATTCATTCAACCGCATTTAGACGGCTGGAATATAAAACCCAGGTTTTTGTAAACCACGAAGGTGATTTATTCCGTACCCGTTTAACTCATTCCATTGAAGTTGCACAAATGAGTCGAACTATTGCTCGCGCCCTACACCTCAATGAAGACCTCAGTGAGGCTATAGCACTCGCACATGATCTTGGCCATACACCCTTTGGTCACACTGGTCAGGATGCATTAAACGAATGCATGCAAAACTACGGTGGCTTTGAACATAACCTGCAATCATTACGCGTTGTAGATGAGCTTGAAGAAAAATACGCAAAATTTAACGGCCTTAATCTTACCTTTGAAAGCCGCGAGGGTATTCTAAAACACTGCTCTATTAAGAATGCAGAACAACTTGGTGACATTGGTTTACGATTTATTAATAAAACACAGCCTAATATTGAAGCACAAATGGTAAACCTCGCAGACGCTATCGCCTATAACAGTCATGATGTTGATGATGGATTACGTTCCGGTTTTATATCCATAGAACAATTACAAGAAACCCGTTTATTTAAAACTCTTTATAGTAAAGTTGAAAAAGATTACCCGAATCTTGACAACAAACGTACCATTTATGAAATTGTGCGGCGTATGATCGATGAACAAATCAAGGATTTAATCGCAGAGAGTTCACAACTTATATTTAAAGCCGCTCCCCAATCTATCGAAGAAATTCGCCTGTATAATGGTAGCCTCATAAGTTTCAGCAAAGATATGCTGGAAATGCATCTTGAATTAAAACGCTTTTTGAGAGAAAACCTGTACCGACATTATCGCGTTCACCGGATGAGCCACAAGGCGGGTAATGTAATAACTAAACTTTTCCAGGCTATGCTTAATGATCTTCGCCTCATGCCACCTGAATACCGCATGAAGGCACAGCAAGAAGAAAGTAAAACTGGCGAAAGTGGACGTGCTCGAATTGTTTCAGATTATATTGCCGGTATGACGGATCGTTATGCAATAAAGGAATATAAGCGGATTTTTGACCCAACTGAATTAACATAATTGAATTAGGGAGTTGACCTAATGACAATAAACCCGTACTAGTATATTTATGCGTGTATATATGCAAATTCCGGCTTTAGAAGAAAAGCCATCCCGCTATTACCAATTATTATTATTGGAAGATTTACTGGATGGCTGGACTTTAGTCCGGGAATGGGGACAACAAGGTCGTTCCGGACGGGTAAAGCGTGACCACTTCGAAAACCGTGAATTGGCAGAAGGTGCATTGCTTCGCGTACGCGACTCACAACTAAAACGAGGCTTCAAGGTTGTGTTTATGCAGGGGCAGGGGCAGGATCAACCTGACTGAATTGAGTTGTGATTTTAAGGATAAAAACTTATGACTTATGACCCAGATAACTATAACCTGTCAAATATGGACCAACTTAATCGAATGGAACCAGGCTATCTTGCGGCATATGGTTTGAATGAAGCCCCCTTTTCTCTGCAACAAGATGACCGTTTTTTTTATTTAAATACCGCACTTACAGAACGACTCGAATTACTCAAACACTACACTCAATATGGAAATCTGTTACTTATTGTTACAGGTGAACGAGGCATTGGTAAAAGCAGTCTCAAACAACGCTTCATAAATACAGCCCAGGAAGAATGGCAGGTTTGTGAAATTCAATCTCATACAATGATGGATGCCAGCCTGTTATTGAAACAGGTCGCTCATGGTTTCGGTATTACAGAACCACCACTTGAACCTTCAGCATTATTTGAAGTTTTAAGTACCCAGCTTGAATACATGCACCAGGCATCATATGTACCTATTTTGATTATTGATGATGCCCATGAACTGCCACAAGATTCTTTACAGGCTTTACTTTACCTCGCTGAACATCATTCAGACCAACAAACAGCATTACGTATTATTTTATTTTGTGAACCTGAAATTGAAACCATGCTGGAAGATCCGGCCATTCATTCTTTAAAAGAGCGCGTGACACATAGCATGGAAATTCCAGCACTGAATGAAGAACAAACTGCAGAATATTTGCGTCACCGCCTGGCCGTTGCCGGCCTTGATGGCACCAGTCCTTTCACACCCAAGCTGGTACATAAAATTTTTAAAGCATCAGATGGCATACCTTCTAAAATTAATGATTATGCACATCAAAATTTACTGGATGATAGTGAACCCGTTAGCGATAAGGACATGGATTTAGATAATGAACTCATTCATGAAGCAACTTCGTTTAATTTTCGCAATATGTTATTAGGCGGTTTTGCACTGGCGATTGTTATATCTGTATTATTTTTTCAGGATCGTATTAACAGCCTGTTTGAAGAACCTGAACAAATCACAACTGAAATTAATAATGAAGAGAAACAAACGTCAGACACTCAAAACACTTCAGTACTCAAACCTGCTACTGAAAGTACAGCTGACACTCGAACAACTGAAACGCCACCAGTTAAAGAAAGTACAATAGAGTTTTCACTGGATAAAGCGCCTGTTACAGAAATAAAAACTCAGGCTGAGCCCGCTGAAAGTATAAGCAATAAACCAGCAGTATTATATTTATCTACAGTTAACCCAAACCCGGTACCGGGCAGTAAACAACGACAGATTATTTCGATCAGTGGTACAGGTTTCCATAAGCGACAAAAAGTCAAAGTAAGCTGGACTGGAAAAGAAAAAATTCTCACAGAGACACAGGTCAATGTCACCAGTGATACCTACATTAACTTAATACTCAACGTTGGCATGCAAACCGATACCTGGACAGTTACCATTATTGATCCGTTACTTAATATAGAATCAAATACGATTAGTTTTGATGTCATTTCACCTGAAAAGAAAAAGATTCCAGCCCCGAATAAAATAGCAAAAAAGGAACAAACAAAAGCCAAAGTCACAACTAACAAATTAAAAACTGAACCTGAATCCAGGATAAAGCCAGTATTAAATAATGGCTTATACGGACAAAACTGGATAAAACAACAAAATAAAAATCACTTCACCTTACAGTTATTAGGCACACATCAAAAAAGTACACTACCTGTTTACCTTAATAAATTCTCTTTAAAAAATGATGCTGCCGTTTTTAAAACAAATCGTGATGGCAAAGACTGGTTTACTTTAATTTATGGGCACTACTCAACAAAATCTGCCGCACAGAATGCAGCAAAACAATTACCAAAAGGCGTTACCAAACCCTGGATACGCTCATTCGCAAGTATTCTTCCTTCCTTAATTAAAGAAGCGTCAATGCAAAATACAGTAGCGGCTATTTCAATCCCCTCTACCCGTATTTCAGCCAATCAGGAAGGTTGGTTATGGAGCCAGGATCCCAGTCATTACACTTTACAGCTTGCAGCCGGCACGGATAAAAAGGCCATCCAGGCCTTCATTGAGCGATACAAGTTAAAAGGTAAGGCAGTCTATTTTCATCGGCTCCGTGATGGTAAAGATTGGTACATCCTGGTTTATGGTAGTTATTCCGGTTACTCCAAGGCAAAACAGGCTGTTAAGCAACTACCTTCCACGATACAAAAAGCAAAACCATGGGCCCGGACTTTTGGCGCGATTCACGCTGAGCTGAACTAATTAAATAATTCTTTTTAGATAATTCCGTTCTCGCCACAAGTTATTGTTTTTAATGGTTTTTATTATTAATTTCAGTACGTTTTTAAATAAAACTCTGATACCAAATCTTCCCCTCTAAGCCCCTTTTTGGATTGAAGCAATTCGCCTCTCCCTGTATACTGCTTGGCCATTTCACCCAGCGTTCCCGCTGGGAATTTTCCACAAAAATGGACTGAATTAAGATTTGTTGTCGTTCCAGCAAAAACTTAGGGCGCGGCTATAGATAGAAAATGATAGACACAATATAAAATTGATTATCCGGTGAAGAAGATAGTGAAGAAAAATAGACACAGCCCCGAATCAACACATACGAATTATTCTGGTATGAATGGTGGACTTTATCGCCCCGAATTTGAACGTGATAACTGTGGTTTTGGCCTCATGGCACAAATGGATGGTAAACCCAGTCACTGGCTATTAAAAACATCAATCAATGCGCTTGCCCGTCTGACTCATCGTGGTGCCGTGGCCGCCGATGGCAAAACGGGTGATGGCTGTGGTTTATTGTTGAAAAAACCCGATAGTTTCCTCAAAACTGCTGCCTCAGACCTCGGCTTCAACCTGTCTGAACTTTATGCCGTGGGCATGGTTTTCCTCAATACTGATGATAAATTAGCTGAATCTGCACGTAAGCAACTCGAGGCTGAACTCGGTAAAGAAGGTCTTACTATCGCAGGTTGGCGCATCGTACCGGTGAATAAAGACGCATGTGGTGAAGAAGCGTTAAAATCACTGCCTCAAATTGAACAAATTTTTGTCAATGCTGCTGACGACATGGACAGTACAACTTTCGAACGTCACTTGTATATTGCTCGTCGTCGCACAGAAAAAGCGCTCGAAAATAACGATGAAGTTTTTTATATCCCAAGTCTTTCATCATCGGTTATTTCATACAAAGGTCTGGTTATGCCAGAGCATTTACCGATTTTTTATCAAGATTTAAACGATGAAAGTTTTGAAACTGCTTTAGCCGTTTTCCACCAGCGTTTTTCTACCAATACCTGGCCACAATGGCGTTTAGCTCAGCCTTTCCGCTACCTTGCTCATAATGGTGAAATTAATACCATTCAGGGAAATCGTAACTGGTCCGTTGCTCGCGGTCACAAATTTAAAAGCCCACACATTCCAATGGAAGATGTGCGTCCGCTCGTTTCGATGACCGGATCCGATTCCAATAGTATGGATAACATGCTCGAAGCTTTATTAGCTGGTGGCATAGATATTTTCCGTGCAATGCGTTTACTCATTCCACCTGCCTGGCAAAATGTTGCCAATATGGATGCGGACTTGCGCGCCTTTTATGAATATAACTCCATGCACATGGAGTCATGGGATGGCCCAGCCGGAGTTGTATTAACCGATGGTCGTTATGCAGCGTGCAGCATGGATCGAAATGGTTTACGCCCGGCACGTTGGATGATCACTAAAGATCGTCACATCACCATCGCTTCTGAAATTGGTGTTTATCAATACGCACCTGAAGACGTCGCGCAAAAAGGTCGTCTCAAACCAGGTCAAATGCTTGCGGTTGATACTGAAACAGGTGAATTAATCACACCTGAAATGGTTGATGATCGTTTAAAAAGCGCACAGCCCTATAAAAAATGGATGACTGAAAACGCGATTCATCTTGAGTCACAACTCAACGCTGAAAACGGTGCAGACGCCATGGAAGCCGATACATTAGAGGTGTATCAAAAACTTTTCCAGGTGAGTTTTGAAGAACGCGATCAAATTATACGTATTTTAGGTGAAGACGGACAAGAAGCGATTGGTTCTATGGGGGACGACACTCCGTTCCCCGTTTTATCTCGCAAAGAACGTTCACCGTTTGATTACTTCCGTCAGCAGTTTGCTCAAGTGACTAACCCACCAATTGATCCTATACGTGAAAAAATTGTAATGTCACTGGAAACCTGTTTTGGCCGTGAAAAAAACATGTTCGAAGAAACAGCCGAACATGCATCGCGACTGTTAGTAAACTCACCTGTTTTGTCCCACACTAAATTTACAAAACTGATAGAACTAGGTAACAGCAATAGTGACTACACAAATGAAATTATTTCATTAAACTATCCTGAAGATGTTGATTTAAAGTCAGCTCTTCTTGATATTAATACTAAAGTTACCGCTGCAATTAAAGCTGGCAAGGTTATTATTATCTTAACTGATAAAGATATTAGTGAAGACACACGCCCTGTTCATGCTTTACTCGCTACGGGTGCGGTACATCACCATTTAATTAAAAAAGGTGTTCGTTGTGATGCTAACATTGTATTGGAAACAGCAACGGCACGTGATCCTCATCACTTTGCAACATTAATTGGTTATGGTGCAACGGCAGTTTATCCATATCTTGCATATGCCTGTTTAAGTGACATGATCCGTAGTAAAGAAATTACAGGTTTTGAAGCTAAACAACTTGATACTAACTTCCGTCAGGGCATTAACAAAGGGTTATACAAAATCACTTCGAAGATGGGTATCTCAACTATCTCCAGTTATCGTGGTGCACAGTTATTTGAGTCCGTTGGTTTAAACCAGGATGTTGTGGATCTTTGTTTTAAAGGCACAACAAACCGTATTCAGGGTAGCCGATTTGAGGAAATTGAAGCGGAACAACGTTTACTTTGTAAACTTGCCTGGAATACACGCAAGAAAATAGATCAGGGTGGATTATTAAAATTTGTTCATGGTGGTGAAGACCATGCTTATAACCCTGATGTAGTCCATGCTTTACAGGATGCCGTTAAAACGGGTGACTACAACAAATATAAAGTCTATGCCGATCAAGTAAACAATCGTGCACCTATCTCTTTACGGGATCTTTTAAAGCTGCGTGAAGATGGCGACGACATTAAAGCAATCGACATTAGCGAAGTAGAATCTTTTGAAAATATCGTTCAGCGTTTTGATTCGGCTGCAATGTCACTCGGCGCATTATCTCCTGAAGCACATGAAACACTTGCCCAGGCAATGAATAAATTAGGTGGCCGTTCAAACTCAGGTGAAGGTGGCGAAGATACTATTCGTTATGGCACCGACAAACGATCTAAAATTAAACAGGTTGCTTCTGGTCGCTTTGGTGTAACACCAGCCTACTTACGTAGCGCCGAAGTTATGCAAATTAAAGTTGCTCAAGGTGCGAAGCCTGGTGAAGGTGGGCAATTACCCGGTCATAAAGTTAATGACTATATTGCCAAGTTACGTTATTGCAAACCGGGTGTATCGTTAATTTCACCACCACCACATCACGATATTTATTCTATCGAAGATTTAGCACAGCTTATTTATGATTTGAAACAGGTTAATCCCGATGGCCTGGTTTCTGTGAAGCTCGTTTCTGAAGCTGGTGTCGGTACTATCGCAGCCGGTGTTGCAAAAGCTTATGCTGATTTAATTACTATCTCAGGTTATGACGGTGGAACAGGTGCATCACCTTTAACATCCGTTAAATATGCAGGCGGCCCCTGGGAACTTGGCTTAACTGAAACACATCAAATTCTGCGTGCAAATAATTTACGCGGTAAAGTACGACTACAAACAGATGGTGGCTTAAAAACCGGTTTGGATATTATTAAAGCTGCAATTTTAGGCGCTGAAAGTTTTGGCTTTGGTACCGGTCCAATGGTTGCCATGGGTTGTAAATACTTACGTATTTGTCACTTAAACAACTGTGCTACCGGCATTGCCACGCAAGATGATATCTTGCGTAAAAAGCATTTTATTGGTGAAGTTGAAATGGTCACTAACTATTTCAAATTTATAACGCAGGAAGTACGTGAGTTGATGGCTTCATTAGGCATTAGAAAATTAACTGATCTTATTGGCCGAACTGATCTATTACAGGCTTTAGAAGGTAATACAGCCAAGCAAAAAGCATTGGATTTATCACCACTGTTATCGGATGCCGGTGTTGCAAAAGATAAACCGTCTTTCTGTGTTGAAGCTAAAAACGAACCTTTTGATAAAGGTGAGTTAGCAGAAAAAATAGTAAGCGATGCCATTAATGCAGTTGAAAACAAAACGGGTGGAGAATTCAGCTATAAAGTTGAAAATATAGACCGTTCAATCGGTGCTCGTTTATCAGGTGAAATCGCAGTACGCCATGGCAACCTCGGCATGGAAAACAATCCCGTCATATTAAACTTAAGTGGTACCGCAGGCCAAAGCTTTGGTGTCTGGAATGCCGGTGGTTTACATATGAACCTTGAAGGTGATGCAAACGATTATGTTGGTAAAGGTATGGCTGGCGGTAAATTATCTATTCGCCATCCTGCAGGAAGTGCTTTTAAAAGCCACGAAACAACCATTATTGGTAACACCTGTTTATATGGTGCAACTGGCGGCAAACTTTTTGCATCAGGTTTAGCGGGTGAACGTTTTGGCGTACGTAACTCAGGCGCCCACGTTGTTGTTGAAGGCATCGGTGATCATGGTTGTGAATATATGACAGGTGGACTTGTAACTGTACTCGGTGAAACAGGTGTTAACTTCGGTGCCGGTATGACCGGTGGTTTTGCATACGTCTATGATAAAGAAAATAACTTCGTAGATCGGACTAATCAGGATGTTGATATTGAACGCATTGGCGCCGAAGCAATGGAAGCATATAGATGCCACTTACGAGAAGTGATTGAAGAACATGTTAAGGAAACCGGTAGTCAACGTGGTCAGGAAATTCTAGATAACTTTGCTGATGCACTATGCCACTTCTGGCTGGTCAAACCAAAAGCAGCATCGATGGAATCTTTATTAACAGATTTACAAAGCGCTGCGGCATAATTAACGATAGAAACATAACGAATAGAAATTAAAAGATGGCAAATAATTTTCAGTTTTTACAAGTAAATCGTAACGACCCGGCTAAAAAAGATGCTGAGACACGGAAAAAAGAATACCGTGAAATTTACGATAAATTTGACGCAAGCAAAGCCGCAGAACAAGCTGACCGTTGTTTAGCCTGTGGTAATCCATATTGTGAGTGGAAATGTCCGGTTCATAACTACATTCCAAACTGGCTTAAGCTCATTGCTGAAGGCAACATTATTGAAGCCGCTGAGCTTTCTCACAAAACAAATAGTCTGCCTGAAATTTGTGGTCGTGTTTGTCCGCAAGATCGTTTATGTGAAGGCGCATGTACTTTAAACGACGGTTTTGGTGCAGTAACAATCGGCTCAATCGAAAAATATATTAGTGATACCGCTTTTGAACAAGGCTGGCGTCCAGACCTGTCTAAAGTAAAAGATACAGGCAAAAAAGTTGCCGTCATTGGTGCCGGCCCGGCTGGTTTAGGTTGTGCAGATATTCTGACTCGTAATGGCGTTAACGTTACCGTTTATGATCGTCACCCTGAAATCGGCGGCTTACTCATGTTTGGTATTCCTGAATTCAAACTTGAAAAAGAAGTAATACAACACCGTCGTAAAATATTTGAAGAAATGGGTATCACTTTCAAACTCAATATTGAAGTGGGTAAAGATATCCCTTTCCAGACGATTCTTGATGAATATGATTCTGTCTTCCTTGGTATGGGTACATACAACTCAATGAAAGCGGGTATTCCCGGTGAAGATAATCCCGGTGTATATGCTGCTCTCGACTTTCTTATTTCAAATGTTAACCACTGTTATGATTTTGAAAAAGATGCTGCAGACTATATTAATATGCAAGGCAAACACGTTGTTGTTTTAGGTGGTGGCGACACAGCAATGGATTGTAACCGTACTTCAATTCGCCAAAGTGCAGCTTCGGTAACATGCGCTTATCGCCGTGATGAAGCCAATATGCCCGGCTCTAAAAAAGAAGTCACCAATGCTAAAGAAGAAGGTCTTAACTTCATGTGGAATCGTCAACCAATCGAGATAGTCGGTAATGATCGGGTTGAAGGCGTAAAAGTTATTACGACTAAACTAGGCGAACCTGATGAATGTGGTCGCCGTAGTCCGGTACCGGTAGAAGGTTCAGAAGAAATCATTATGGCTGATGCGGTGATTATTGCTTTTGGCTTCCGCCCAAGTCCTGCTGACTGGTTTAAAGATTTTAACCTTGAAGTTGATGAACGTGGCCGTGTTAAAGCACCACTTGAACAGAAATTTAAACACCAAACCACAAACCCGAAAATTTTCTCGGGGGGTGATATGGTGCGCGGTTCCGACCTGGTCGTAACCGCAGTATACGAAGGTCGTCAGGCAGCTGAAGGCATACTGGATTACTTAAATATATAAAAAAATTAACCGCAAAGACGCAGAGAACGCCATGAAAAGAATATAAATGTCACTCTGTAAATCAGTTAAAACTATTTGTCTTTGCACATAAAAACATAAACATACAAGGCTTATCGACTTAAAGTAAACTTTTACTTCGCGTCCTCTGCGCCTCTGCGGTGAAAAAAATGTCAGAATTAAAAAACGATCGTTTCTTACGTGCTCTACTAAAAGAACCTGTAGACATGACACCCGTGTGGATGATGCGCCAGGCTGGCCGTTATCTTCCTGAATATAAAGCCTCTCGTGCTAAAGCGGGTGACTTTATGACCTTATGCAAAACACCTGAACTGGCTACTGAAGTGACAATTCAACCTTTAGATCGCTTCCCGCTTGATGCGGCTATTTTGTTTTCAGATATTCTGACCGTACCCGATGCAATGGGCTTAGGTCTGTATTTTGCTGAAGGTGAAGGCCCACGTTTTGAACGACCACTTCGCACAAAAGCGGATATTGATAAACTCTTTACACCTGCAATGGATGAAGAACTCGGTTATGTCATGGCTGCAGTAAGCATGATCCGTCGTGAGCTTGATGGCCGAGTCCCCCTGATTGGTTTTACGGGTAGCCCATGGACATTAGCTACTTACATGGTTGAAGGCAGTAGCTCTAAAGAATATGCCAAAGTTAAAGGCATGCTCTATGACCAGCCTCAGCTTATGCATCAACTGTTAGACAAGCTTGCTGATACTATTATTGAATATCTCAATGCTCAAATTGAGCATGGTGCGCAAGCTGTTATGATTTTTGATACATGGGGTGGTGTGCTTACTACACGGGATTACAAAGAATTTTCTTTACGTTACATGCAAAAAATTGTTGATGGATTGAAACGTGAAAATGAGGGACGTAAGGTTCCTGTTATTATGTTTAGTAAAGGCGGTTGCCAATGGTTAGAAGCACAAGCTGAAACGGGTGTCGATGCATTAGGTCTGGACTGGACACTTGATATTGGTATAGCACGTGAACGTGTTGGTGATAAAGTTGCACTGCAGGGAAATATGGATCCTTGTGTGCTTTATGCTTCACCTGAACGAATTAAAGAAGAAGTTGCCACTATCCTTGAAAGTTATGGCAATGGATCGGGGCATGTATTTAATTTAGGTCATGGTATTCATCAGTTTGTTGATCCCGAGCATGCAAAAGCATTTATTGAAGCGGTGCATGAATTAAGCCCGCAATACCACAAATAAATTAACATGATTGTAGGTTAGGGTTCATGCTTAACCCCAACCTACGAAAAAATAGTTATTCAAACGGTGCTACCAGTTTCCTGACAACATTGTATTCCACATCATTGGTCGCAGCAAAACCATCATATTTTTTATCAACTGCTTTTATTACCTTTAAATGATCCGGATTATTTTTATCTAAAGATAAAAATATTTGCTGTAATTTTATCAGCATTTCTTTACTCACATTTTTACTTGCAACAATATTATAAGGCGGTAATGCGGGTGAGGCATGTAAAATCCTGAGGCCTTTTCCTTCCCACTTATAAGCCATCGTATCTTTTAGAATACCGGCATCAAAGTCGTTATTCATTACAGCACGCGCTATGTTGTCATAGTGGCCGATAAAACGATAATCCTTAAATTGTTCCAGTTTAATACCTGCTCCAACAACTGCTGCACGTTGTAACAATGCCCTCTTATCACCAAAAGCAAAACTTTTTCCCTGCAACTCCTTAACTGATTTAATCGGGCTATTTTCTTTGACCACTATCATTAACTTAAAACTGGCCTTACCTTTGGTTACTGTTTTTACAATTAATTGTGCATTACCTTTTTCATGTGCGCGCAAGTAAGCAACGGGGGTTAAATAGGCAATATCAACCGTTCCATTTGCAGCTTCATTAATGGCTGCACCCATATTAGGTGAGAGCTTTAAAACAACCTTTTTATTTAATCGTTTACTTAAATATTTTGTTAGTGGTTTAAGCCTTTTGTGCATAACCGCAGGAATGTCCATTGCAACTGAGCCAAAAACCAATTCATCATTTGCCATCGAACTATTTGAATATACTAATGCTAAAAACAATACAAAAAAATTACCGGAAAGTTTCACAACCTCGCTCCTCTATTAACATATAAAACTACACCCGCCAGGTTTTTATCTGAGCCTGTGCCTGAAAATATTCGTGGAAACTTATTTCTTCATTACACTCTACTCTATATCGACAAAAATGCAGATATTTTAACTAATTTCTTATCGATTTATCCCTTTTCTTATAATCACTCATTTTATTTGCTTCAACAACTATTTATGGATCGCGCTAGTTCCATGAGTATGAGAAAATATAAGCATGAAAATTACTGGCCACTTAAGCAAAATGGTGACTTCGCTTGAATCGAAAGTTGGATCAAAAGATGGGGCTCAAGCTAAATCTCCCGTTCAATATCAGCTTCCCCTGGATGATGAGCTTATTCCATTAAATCCCTATATTGGGAAACAGGTAAAACTGGAGTATCTGAGTGAAATTCATTGCCTTGAATGTGGTCGTAAAACCAATAAAAATTACAATCAGGGCTTTTGCTTCCCTTGCTTCAAATCTCTCGCAAAATGCGATATGTGTATTATGAAACCGGAAACATGTCACTATCATGAAGGAACATGCCGTGAACCTGAGTGGGGTGAAGAATTCTGCTTCAAGGAACATTATGTCTATTTAGCCAATTCATCCGGAATTAAAGTAGGGATTACCCGAGGCACACAAATTCCTACTCGCTGGATTGATCAAGGAGCCAGTGAAGCACTTCCAATTTTTAAGGTATCAAATCGACTTTTATCCGGAAAACTGGAAATGGCAATCAAGAAACATGTTTCTGATCGCACTGACTGGCGCAAAATGCTAAAAGGAGCGCCTGAACATGTTGATTTAGCAGCTAAAAGAGATGAATTGATAAAGGCTTCAGAAAAAGAAATTAAAAAAATTGAAGAGGAATTTGGAAAGTCTGAAATCGATTTACTGGATGAAAAGCAAATCAGTATTAATTACCCTGTTGAGAACTACCCGGAAAAAGTAAAATCACTTAATTTTGATAAAACACCTGAAATTGAAGGTTTGCTTCAGGGCATAAAGGGCCAATATCTGATATTAGATATTGGTGTTCTTAATATTCGTAAATTTGGTGGTTACCTGGTTGAGTTTTCAGCTTAATGTAGATTTGGGTAACGCAGGAACACCGAAAAAATAAATTTACAGATCTTGTTGGGGTTCGCCCCTCACCCCAACCTACACTTATCAAAAATAATACCCTAATTCAATTTGCACATAATCATCCTGACGAAGCGGATAAAGAAACGTATTACTCGCAGTAAGCCCGGCAAATACTCGAGCCTCAAGATTTAACTTCCAGCTTTCACCGATGCGGCGACTTGCTTCGAGACTATACAAACGCGAGCTATCATCTCTATCGGCGATCACTCCCACTAATATACTCGTATCGTTCTCATCATTATTCGTCCAGCGCACACCTAACATCAGGTCATTTTCAAATGCCGTGGTTGCATTCGAGTTACGATCATCATATAAATATTCAAGCACTAAACCGATATCAGATGAGCCTTCAAACACACTATAAAATGTATATTCAAATCCTGCTGTTGCAGCAACATAATCCTCTTTCTTTATTTGGCGATTAATGACTTCCATTTTCCATAACCAGGCTTCTTTAGTCGCCTGTAAATCAAGTCCGGTTTGCTGCATTAAATTGTATACTGGTCTTAATGATAAAACACCGTTGTTATCTAACGTGGGTGGATTCGTAAACGCAGGTTCGCGACTTGTGCCATTAAAGTGACTTAAGCCGATATCCCAGTCACCAAAGCTGTGTGCCCAGCGTATCGCATAATCAATATGACTTTCCTTATCGTTTGATTCATAAATAGGATTATCTGTATCAACATGAAGTTGACTGCGTAAACGTCCATTCACACCAGCAAAGGTTCGTTCTCTAAAATACGGCAATATAAAAAAATCTACCGTGCCCCAATCCTGAATCAGGGCATAGTTAATCATCGGTTGACCCAGTTTTTGTTCTCCATCTGTGCTTTCAACCAGATCAGTTTGATTAATAACATCAACAAGATGCTGTGATTCAGACACACCCCAAAAAACTTTACGCAAACCAACTCGTAGTTCAGACTCATCAAACACTTTTAACCAGCTTAACTCTCTGATATCTGAATGTGTGCGTTCTTCGTCGTGCTGATCCCATCGTGTAAAAGGCACAAATACCAGGTTTTGTTTTCCACCATCCCATTCGTGAAACCATTCAGCTTTAATCGCAACCGAACCATATTCCTTAAACTGTGAAGACCATAATGCATCCTGGCTAAAATGGCGTGATTGCAGCGATATATCACCAGACCATTCGTTTGCCCACAATGAGGCTGAGCAAACGAACAGTATAAGTATAAATATTTTTTTCATGCTAAATCCCACTCTCTATAAAATCTAGCGTGCTCGTTTCAGACTATTGCGATCAAAGTCCCGGGGTCTAAATCCATTTTTAAATTTATAGGACTTCCATATTAATGTGGTACTTTTACCTGTTTGATGATTTACCATTTCCAAACGAGACGGGCGCCAGTATTTGTTCAAATACAATTTATAATCATGCTGGGTTAAGGTTTTCAATAAGCTTTTTTTACGATCATAAAAGTCTATTTTTAAAGGCTGATACATTTCCTTATCTATCCAGGAAACCTGTTTAGTATAACCTGATTTTTTGTACTGCGGGTAACGCTCAATAACAAATACCGGACGACCATTAAACACATCATCCTTAATGAATTTATATTTATACTTCACAACTTCCTGAGAAGAAATATCTTCATAGGAAAATTCACTACCCATAAATGGACCTGATTTGTTGGATGATGAAATACGTTTTACCCGTTTTAATGCAGGTAAATACAGCCATTGCTCATCCGACTTTAATGAATGAGTAAAGCTTAAAAATGCCGTTCCTTTAACATCTCTTGGTGTATCAAAAATAGTCAGCGATTTATCACCATCGCCATCGACTTCTAAAGCTTTGCCTCTGATTTCACGTATACTTTCTGCACCTTGATTATTTCGTAAAATCATTTTTGATGTTGTCGCCTGATCACCCCAGCCCTGATCACGTTTATCCGCTTCTACTGCAATGGCCATACCTTTTTCTTCTGCTGTCTCAGCGAATGCTGCAGCTGAAAAAGCGACTAAGCTAAATAACAAAATTATTCCTTTCATGATTTTTTCTCCAATTTCATTAATAGTGGTGGCAAAAAGAAGAAATCTGCCAATAATGCAAATGCAATAATAATAGCGGTTAACATACCCATGCCTGAATTAAGTGCAAAATGTGATTGTGCCAGCACCATAAACCCTGCCACAAGTACGATTGAAGTAGTCAACAATGCACGGCCAACATGAGTAAAAGCATATCTCACAGCATTTTCTGCTGTATAACCATACTCACGTTTTGCTCGAAGATATTTACTTAAAAAATGCACCGTATCATCAACGACAATACCTAGTGTCATTGTTGTTACAACAGACAGTGCTAAACCAACTTCACCAACAAACAACCCCCATAATCCAAAACCCATTGCAGCAGGAACAAGATTAGGCACCATACTGATCAAACCTGTTTTAAACGAGCGGAAGGCAAATATCAGAATTCCAGAAATTAATATCAAGGCTAATGTTGTACCCAGTAACATGCTATTAATATTGCGTTGCCCGATATGTGCAAACATGACTGTTGGACCGGTTCCATCAGCAGCTTTAATAAATTCAGCATTTTCTGAAATCCAGTTTTGAGCTCTTTTTTCCAGCTCAAGAATTTCATTACTCGACAACGTTTGAATTGATACTGTCATACGTAATGCTGATTTATTAATATTAATCTGGTTATTAAGATCTAATCCATAAGGCAAAGACATTTCATACATTAAAAGATACTGCGCGGCTAAATTTCTTTCATCCGGAATCTTCATCCACTCCTTATCATCACCATGCATATTTTTATTGAGTCGTTTAATGACCTCGGTATAAATATTCACATGACGTGTTTCAGGTTGTTGTCGATACCAGTTAGAAAATTTTTCAACTTCATTTAAAAATCCAGGTTCACTTATACCACCTTCCTCGCCACTTTCCAGTGAATATTCAATAATATAAAGACCGGTTAAATTTTTATCTATGTAATCAGAATCAAGTCTGAATTGAATCGTCTCATCAAAATAATGAACAAAAACATCATTCAATTCATTCTTTGGAACAAAAGTAACAAGTATAATAATCAGTATACCCATAGCCCATATAAGTTGCTTTTGTTTACGAACAACAAAATCACCCAGCTTAACCATTAACTTATCACTATCATCTTCCACTACTTTAACTCTTACAGGCAATACCGAAATCAGTGCAGGCAAAAATGTAACAGAAAGAATAAATGAAGCAACGACTCCCATAGCAACAAAATTACCTAAATGCTGAAATGGGGGTACTTCAGAAAA
Organism: uncultured Thioalkalispiraceae bacterium; assembly: GCA_964654445.1. Taxonomy (GTDB): domain Bacteria; phylum Pseudomonadota; class Gammaproteobacteria; order UBA6429; family Thiohalophilaceae; genus JAGLTQ01. The sequence goes on along the minus strand of CAZZIS010000008.1, from coordinate 4,651 downwards.
ATTCATGGTTAAAAAACCAACCATGGTTGTTGCACTTGCAAGAAGCACGGGTTGCAAGTTAATCCGTAGTGTTTCAATAATTGCATTATTTTTCTCGTTACCGCCCCGCATTTCATGAATAAACGTTGTTAGGACATGAACAGAATTGGCAATCGCAACGGTTAATATAATTGTCATTGAAGAAACAGATGGCCCGGTTAATGGAAAACCAATATAACCCCCCAGCCCCATGCCGGTGAGGATAGACATGAATATAACCAGAATCGTGCCAAAGGTAGTGGAAAAACTCTTTAAAAGAATTAATAACATAACAAACATAACAGCAAAGCTAAGCGGTACAAGGCTCGCCATATCACCCTGTGCACTTTCAGCAAAAGCATTATTCATCGGCACCATACCGGTCAAGCGTACATCCAGGTCAGGCGCAAGTACACGAATTTCATCTGCAAGTTTTCTTGCAAAGTTAACGACTTCCGGTACTTCTTTTGTTTGATCAATATTAGGTAATGAAATAGTTGCAGAAATAGAGGTAACATGTCCGGAAGGAGAAACCAGGCGTTGTTTTAATAAAGGCTCATTAATTGCAATATTCCTGATTTTTTCAAGCTCTGCATTACTTAACTTTTCTGCATCACTGACCAAGTCTTCAACTATTAAGTCATCACCTTCTGCATAGGTATGCTGAAAATTTGAAATTGAATCAACCCGTGTTGAGTAGGGTATTTGCCAGGCTTTTTCAGTTAATGTTTCAATAACTTTTAAAGTTTCACGTGTAAAAACGCTACCGTCTTTAGGTGTTAATACAAAAAGAACATTATCATTTTTACTATATGTATTTTCCAGTTTATCAAAGGCTTGTAACTGGGGATTATCTCCACTAAAAAAAACTCGATAATCAGCCTTGAAAACTAAAAATCGGCCACCACTTGCTGCAGCAAATACAAATAACAATGACAAAATAATAATTAACCATCGGTATTTTATAACCCAGGGGCCAAGCCATGATTCCAGTTCAGTCATAGATCTATTCCTTGTATTTTTATTTTATTTTCAGTTAGATAACTTATCTGTTTTTACTTATTAAATTAACTGGCAAATACCTGGCGGGGTATAATGCAGGGAACAATGAATAAGATTGTTCAGTTCTTAGTGTTTTAACAAACCATATAAAATCAACTTAACAACACCTTTTGCTAATCGCTGTAGTTCTTCAATTGGATACAGTGCAATAAAAAAAGGTGATGAAAATTTCACAATTGCGGCCAGAACATAAGATGACATTTCATCAACGTTACCAACATCAAACTCTTTGCTATCACAGCCTTGCTGCAAAATAGTTGCAATATGCCGTTTATCATCTTCTATCTGATTCTGAACCAAATCAGGACATTTTTTTACAATCACATTTACTAACTCGGATAACTTAGGTTCATCATGAAACTGGCCATAGCCATACTCCAGCATTCCCAAAACAATAAGTTCCAGTCGTTCTGATTCCGACACTCCTGGCCGATTTACAATTTCACTTAAAATATTTTGTCGCTCACAAATGCAACGACCTGCCATTGCAGAACCAATCGCCAGTTTATTCTCAAAATAGCGATATAAATTTGCCGTTGACATATCAATATCAGAGGCTATTTCCGCCATAGTCGTCTTTCCAAAGCCATATGTTCGAAAACGTACTTCTGCCGCATCAAGAATTTGTGTACTAATTTCTTCTGTCATTGCTTTCTTCCTTCGTTACCCTTGAGTATTTATACCCCATGAATAATGAATAATCAATTAAATATTCATTATTCACTCATTTTGTTTTTCAAATCATATATAAATCAAACACTTAGTTTTTTAATGGATTTCTATTTTGCTGTATTTTGCCTTCTTTCCTATACGAATTTGGCAAAATATGTGCTTTTCTACATTATTTACTTTCCAACTACCCGAGGTTTGATAGTCATTCAACTGTCGAATTGTTGAGGCAGACCAGTTATAGGGTTGCTGTTTTTTACGCCTGAAATGACGATAAGAAAGGCTTTTACACCAGCGTTGGAACTGCGAGGCAGATTCAATAACAACATTTTTTTCACTTTTTGCTGTAACAGAATGGAATGGTGAAATTAAGAGGATTAATGCGATAGTAAATGGATACTTCATTTTATTTTCCCTCCGTGGAAAATTTAAAGACCTAGTGTATCTTTATTTCATCTCTTTTTGAACTCGTAAGTTGGGGGTAAAGTACGAACCCCAACCTACTAATTCATATTACTTTTTAGTTAATTTTGCTCGCGGATGTGCCGCATCATACACTTTAGCTAAATGCTGGAAATCCAGGTGCGTATAAATTTGTGTTGTTGAAATATCAGCATGACCTAACAATTCCTGTACTGCACGTAAATCACCGCTGGATTCCAGCATATGACTGGCAAAAGAGTGGCGCAATAAATGCGGAAAGACATTTAGATCAATGCCCTGCTTTTGCGCCCAGTATTTCAAGCGCTTTTGTATTACCGAATTATGGATCCGTTTGCCCTGTTTACCGACAAACAAGGCTTGTTCATTTTCATTGGCTATTTCAACTCGTCTTGTTAGCCACAGCTTAATCGCTTCACAGGCTTTTGTTCCAACAGGTACATCACGTTCCTTATTACCTTTACCTGTTACTCGTATTGTACCCGCAGCACTGTTTTTTCCATCTTCAACATTTAGTGATGAGAGCTCTGACAGACGTAAACCCGAGGAATAAAAAAGCTCCAGCATTGCACGGTCTCTTACGGTTTCAACCTCATCACCTTTAATTTCGATTAAACGTGCCATGCTATCAACATCTAAAGTGGAGGGTAATTTGCGGCCAGTTTTAGGTGTCTGGATATTTAATGCAGGGTTATTTTGAATCTGGTTTTCTACAAGCAAAAATTTAAAAAACGAACGGAACGTCGATAATAAATGTTGCAAACTTGCACCACCCAGACCCTGCCGATGCCGTTTTGAAATGAGCGAACGAATATGTTGATCATCGATATCTATCCAACGTTCTATTTCCTGTTGTTCACAATAAGCAGTGAGAGATTTAAGATCGCGGGAATAGCTACTTAAGGTATGTGGAGAATAATTACGTTCGTTACGTAATTTAGCAAGAAATGAGTCTATCCATTTCATTGCTGAATCGTTCATTTTATTCTTCCAGATGACGTTTGAGAATGCGGGTTAAAACCTGGCCTAACAAAGAGAGAAAAAGCGTTCCCATATCGGCACGGAAACGTTGTGGATCATAACTACCGATTGCAATAATGCCATAACAATTTTTGCTATTCTTATCTTTAGCTAACGGCACAATACCTGCTGACTGAATATCTGCATCATTAAACAAGGCTTGCATTTGTTCCGTATTAAATGCCCCGCATACAGGCTGTCTTGCGGTCATCACTTTTTCACCAATCACCAGCGCCGGTTGTTGCCATGCCGTTAACTCTGCATGTTCTTTTAAAACTTCATTACCTGACGCTAATAATTTAACCACAATGGCATCCGCTTCAAAGTCTGCACGAATACGTTGTTCAATTACTTGCAAAACATCATCAAGTGATGAAGCATCCAGTAACTCTAATATTAAATTATTAACATTCGTATTTAATTTTTCATTATTATGTGCGGTATTAATTAAACTTTGTAATTTTCTTTTTTGTTCTTCTTTTTGTTCACGTAAAATCTGCACCTGGCGCTCTATTAACGACACGGCTGAACCGCTTGCATGTGACAAAAGCATACCTGCAAGTACATCCTGATGCTCCTCAAAAAAGGCAGGATGATCGCGCAAATAACGCACCATTTCATGTTCAAATTCAGTGTCTTTCGCTTTGTAATCCTGAGAACTCATACCGTTATTATACCTTCAAAAACAGTGGTTGCGGGCCCTGTCATCATAACGGGCGACGTCTCTCCTTGCCAGCCGATTTGTAAACTTCCTCCCGCTAAATCTACCTGAACCTCATCTGCCAAATGCCCCTGTAAACGGCCAATCACCATTGCCGCACAAGCACCCGTGCCACAAGCCAATGTTTCACCCGCTCCACGTTCATAAACGCGTAATCGAATATGATTTTCATCAACAATTTGCATAAAACCGGCGTTAACACGATTAGGGAAAAGCGGGTGACTTTCAATGCCTGCACCCAACTCATCAACCGCAACGCTATCGACATTATCGACTATCGTAACCGCATGAGGATTACCCATTGAAACGGCACCTATATTTAACACCTGGCCATTTATATCCAACGCATATTCATCCAGACGTGTATCCGCATTAAAGGGTATGTTCCAGGGGTTAAATTCAGGCATTCCCATATCCACCGTGATCTGACCATCATCCTGAACATGTAGTTCAATAACACCCGAAGCAGTTTCAACCCGAATATTGTCTTTATCAGTTAAACCTTTTTCGCGCACAAACACCGCAAAACAACGTGCACCATTGCCACATTGCTCAACCTCACCGCCATCCGCATTAAAAATTCGATATATAAAATCAACATCATCTGATTCAGAGGCTTCTACCAGTAATAACTGATCACAACCAATCCCAAAATGGCGATCTGCAATAAGCCGCACTTCTTCCTCAGATAACTCAATATCCTGATTAATCGCATCAATA
>CAZZIS010000007.1:0-62997 GCA_964654445.1 uncultured Thioalkalispiraceae bacterium | reverse complement strand
CCAAACGTTTCACCGCAATGTTGGCTTGTTGAAACTCTTGCCATAAACCGACCATACGTAACACCGGTTGGCTTAAACGACTGGCAAACATTTGACCGGTGCCTGATATATATTGACGTGTTTATTTTTGATTAATAAATGTGCTCGAGAAAGGTCGCGTAAAATAAAATCAACATGATGTCCTTTTTTTTCAAGTGCATTAGCTAAAGGTATAAAGCGACTTATGTGCCCAAGAAAACCACCTAACTCCCAGCAACAAACGACATTTCCCATTATGTATTTCTTCTCAGTTAATTAGATGTTTATTCAGTTAAACATTAATTGTATGTATTGGAATATTGAGAATATGATAATACATCCGCTTTATGTCGAAATCAGCTAACTTTTAATAGTATATCGAGCTATAAAATATAATCTGAGATTCAAGAACAAGGCGCAACTAAAAAAGAGAAAACGTAGCTTATATCAAATAAGTGTGTTTTCTCTTTTTTGGTTGCCGTAGTACCCCTCAATAATCAGGATAAAGAAGGTGAACGCCGTAATTATGCCTTAGATTGTTTTTAAAGGAGGATATCATCAAGTTTACGGGGTTTCTCAATTCCATAGCCCTGCGCATAATCCACACCAAGATCCTGTAATAACTGGATGGTCTCATCATCCTGAACATATTCAGCAACAATCTTTTTACCCATGAAATGACCAATTTCACTGATTGATTTAACCACTGCATAATCATTTGGATTGGTCGCCATTTCTTTTACAAAGACGCCATCAATTTTAAGATAATCAACAGGTAAACTTTTCAGATAACCGTAAGAAGACATTCCACTACCAAAATCATCCAATGAGAACATACAACCAGTCGTTTTAAATCGTTTAATAAAATCTGCTGCATCAGAAAGATTAGCGATACCTAAGGTCTCTGTAATTTCAAAACAAATCTTGCCAATTGGTACATTCGTGATACGCATTTGTTTCATAACAAATTCCATTAGACCAAGATCATTCAAGGAATGGCCTGACAAATTAATAGAGAAACTACTTACATGATCAAGTTCTGTCCTGTGATCGGCTATCCACTTAAATGATGTTTTTATTACCCAGCGATCAATATCCGCCATTCGTTTATAATTTTCAGCGGCACGAATAAACTGTTGCAGGGAGCTTTGTTCACCTAAATCATCAGTCATACCCAACAAAATTTCATAATGATCATGATAACTATCATCAGTCGCTAATGGCATAATACGTTGGCAACGCAAATGCAAAGAATTGTCATCCAGGGCTTTATCTATTTTTGCTGCCCACTTCATTTCAGCATCTCGTTTACCTAAACGTGCGTGTCCTTCATAATAAACCTGAACTCTATGCCCACCAATTTCTTTTGCAACACCACAACTTGCTTCTGCATCCTGCAGTAACTGAGAAACATTTTGCCCATGGCCTTTAATTAAAACCAAACCGATACTCATGGCAACAGACAGACGTTTATCTTCCCAGACAAAACGATAAGTATTAAATTCTTCCAGTATTTTTTCGACAATATCTAAAGCATCATCTGTTCCGTGATCACATAAAAGCATACAAAATTCATCAGCACTAAAGCGGGATAAAGTGCCATTCTCGGTTAAATATTTTTTCAGGATTTCAGAAACTTCCTTAATTAAAGCGTCACCGCCTTCATAACCACAACTATTATTAATGACATTAAATTTATCTAAATCAATATAACAAAGAGCATGTTTAGAATTAGAAATTTTCGCATTATCAATTGCTTTATCAAGACAAACTTCAAATTCACGACGGTTAATGAGGCCAGTAAGCTGATCATGTGAAGATTGAAACAACAACTGTTTGTGCAGTTTTTGTAACATTGAATACTGTGCCCGATCCATTGCAGGTTCTTCCGCACCATCCAGAGCAAGGGTTTCCCCTTCTTTAAATAACTCAATGAGCTCTTCTGCTTTTAATACTTTTTCTTTTTTACCTAATATATTTACAAAAACAAACTTACCTTTACGCCTGGCAACCCAACCCACTTTTAGTCGTAGAGGTGTTTCTGCAAAAGCATCAAATAAAACCCACTCACCTTCTTCTAATCGACTAACACGACGAGCCCATTCATCTTCGACATCAACGACAACATCTTCAGGCTCGATAATTTCACCTTCAGTAATGTCATCATCTTTCAAAAATTCATCTACAACAACTTTTAAGTTTTTATCAAAGGCTTGATTTTGTATCTTAATCAGAATATCAAGCTGTTGTGAAATGCGTTCGAAAACTTTTGGAGTGCCATCAAAATCTTCATTAATAACTTTAACCAGCCAGTCAAATGCACGTTTGACTGCTTCTTGTTCATCTGCATCATCTGTATCAGCCAACACTTCTAATTCAGATATTTTATTTATAACTTTACGAACAACATGTGATTTATCTGTAAAAACATTAGTATCCAGTATCGCCATTTTAAGCACTGGCACTTCAAGTTGTTTAATCCAGGGACGAATACTTTCTGCCACCTGAAAATCACTCATTAAGGAACTAAAGACATTACTGGCAACATCAATAACCTGGCTTTCACGCGCACTAATGACTTTATTCTCAGCACCGTCCTGGGTTGACAGGATATTTTGTATTTTTTCTTTAAAATCAATCTGGCTTGAATCAGCTTGCGCCGCATAATCATAACCAGCCAGCTGCTGACTCGATAAAGCATCCAATAAATCAGTCGGGCTAAAATGTTGAGCTACTCCACCGCCAGGTAGAGTCGTTGTTGCTGGTGCTGCTGAAAGTTGATCACTCGGTACCCCGGCTTGAACTTGATCAAGATTTTGTTGTAATCCACGCAAATCACTAAATACATCTAATATTCCCTGTGCCCCTTCAGTACTGCCAGAATGTGAAGGTTGTTGTTGGTGCATAGAACTTACAAACTCTCGTCCTTGACTGGGTGAGCTACCGGTAATATTAGGTGCTATTCCACGGTTTGCCGGCATGATGCTTTGAGCCGAAGTAGCATGTCCACTTGCTCTAGCTGGCATCATTGCACTTGAGCTACCTGGAGTATCGCTATAATTATCTTCAGGCACATCATTTTCAAATTCCTGTTCCTGTTCAGGATCCGCGGCAGAAGATGATGATCCCTCTGAACGATTAACCTTAAATTTTAGTTTCGGTAAAACATCATTTTCAATAAAAAATTTATTAATACTTTTATAAAGTTTTTCTGCTATTGATAAATAAACATCACGAAAAGCGGTATAACACACCAATTTAACCGCGTGCTTGATTTCTATATCGTCTAATGATTCCTGAAAAGCCTGGGCAAATAAAGCCGGTCCGAAAGGATTATTTTTCTTATTAATTTTTGCCTGATACAACACACTGGCTCTGCGCTCAATCTTACCTAATTCATCACGATGATCGGCATCAACATTGGTAATAATGCTGGAAATAGATAACCAGTTGTCCAAATCATCTTCTTCAACCAAAGATAAAGATTCTAAAGAAATCTCTTTTTCTTCTTCAGCCTCTTCCTCATGCAAAATACTGTCAGGTGAATATCCTTTAATTTTGTCTTCATAAGATTTTATAAATGATTTAGTAATTTTATTTTTTTCTTTTTCTAATACACTTAATGACTCAAATAAAGCATTTTGTTTTGCCAGATCATAAGTTTCTTTAGCGGCATCAAAAAAATGCTCCGAAATGCTATTATGAAATTGCGTCATTAATGGCATCAATTTTTTAACAACAATCTGATTAGCTTCCTCTAACACCTGCGCTGAAGATTTACCATTAAAAACAGTTTGTGTGGTGCCAAAGTCTTCTTCAGCACTCTGATTCTGACTTCTAGCTGCAAATTTATGCAATGTTTGTACAGCTGAGAGATCAGGATTCAAAAAAGAAATACCAATATAGTCGTGCTCGACTCGCGTTATTTTTGTATTAAAACTGAGTTGTTTATCCACCCCGTCACTCTGCACATTAGTAACGATATTAAGTACATCGCTTATTTTTGGAGTATATGTGGTGGCCTGTTCACCCAAAAGGCTTGCATCAATTAGCTCAATATACATTCCACCAATACAGTAATCCTTAATGATTCCTGCACGCGTGCCCTGACCTGAATGGATAAGCTGAGTTTTTAATGAAACAGGATAACGCGGATAAGCACGGCGTTCTTTACCTGATTGGCTTTTAAGTGACTGTTCCTGGCCTTGAGCCATAATATCTCCCGCGATAAAACTTTTCCGAAACTCCAAGACTACACTCTATTTTAGACTGTATATAATAAGATATACCCTATTATTTCAACAAATTATCAGATTTTTTCAGACATTTAGCGAAAAAACTGAATTTACTTAATATTTTCTTATGGGGGGAGAGAAAATAAGCTGCAAATCTTACGATGAACTATAAAACAAAGCTTACTATTTGCATACAATTATGGGAGAAAAGTAGTGATTAAGCGACCTGAACAGGGATGGTATGACGAGTGTGTGTGATCTGATTCTTGTCATCGACATAAACCAACTTGGGTTTAAAGCTGACAAGTTCTTGCTGATTTAAACCTACATAGGCACAAATAATAATAATATCACCCGGGTTGGCTTTATGTGCAGCTGCACCATTAACAGAAATAACACCGGAGTTGTCTTCGGCAAGAATAGCATACGTGGTAAAACGCTCACCATTTGTCACATTATAAATCTCAATTTGCTCATATTCACGGATACCTGCTGTTTCCAGCAAATGTCTATCAATTGCGCATGAACCTTCATATTCAAGTTCAGAGTGCGTCACCGTGACTCGGTGTAATTTTCCTTTAAGCATAATGGTATTCATAACAATAAATCAGACTCTTTCATTTAATGATGTAAAACAGTAACCATTATAACACGCATTTTCATGTTCAAAAATGATCAAAAGGCTTATCAAAAGAGATAAACGGACATTTTCATATACGAATATTATCGATTAAACGTATTTGCCCTAGTCTTGCCGCGATAAGAATAACCATTGATTTATTATGGTTTTGAGCTGGCAGCAATGTGCCCATTTCCCGAATAGCAACATAATCAGGGATAAATCCAACTGACGACAAGTTTCTACAGGTTGTTCGTTCGAGTTCTATAAAGTCAGTTGATCCCGCATTTATTGCAGCTTTTACAGACGTTAGTTGTCGATATATTTCAGGGGCTTTTTTACGCTCATTTTCACTTAAACGGATATTACGCGAACTCATAGCCAAACCATCTAACTCACGCAAAGTTGGCATACCAACTATTTCAATATCAAATGAAAATTTTTCTACCAATTGTTTAATTACCATTAATTGCTGAAAATCCTTTTCTCCAAAAACGGCGACATTTGGCTGTATTAAATCAAATAAACGTTTCACAACTGTAGCCACGCCTGCAAAGTGTCCTGGACGTTGGGCACCTTCCAGAAGAGTTGATATCTCACCCAACTCAATTTGTTTCACATTGCTCTCACCTTCGGGATAAAATGAACTGACATCAGGAACAAAAACAAGCCCCACATTAACTTCGGCTAACTTGCTTATATCTTCGTCTAATGTGTCTGGATATTTCAGTAAATCATTGGCATTATCAAATTGCAGCGGATTAACAAAAATACTCACAACGACATGATCGGCCAAAGATTTAGCCTTTTCTATCAAACTCAAATGCCCGGCATGCAAACACCCCATTGTCGGCACAAAAGAAATGCTCTCCCCTTTATCTCGCCACTTTTGGCACAAGTTCTGTGTTTGTGAAATATCAGAAAAAACCTGCATTGTTAATAACCTTATAACTGTATTTATATACACGTATTGTAAACACAAATTATATTATGTGAAGTTCATGTAAACTAACTTTTGTTCTTTTAAGTAAAAACTGACAAAATTCAGATACTATAATATTTCAATGCATAAAATATGACTCAATCAAAAAATATAAAACACGCAATAATTGTTTTATTTACAAAGCTATTCCTTCGTGGATTTGCTTTACTTTCTCTTAAAAATTGCCATCGAATTGGTGGATTTTTAGGTTGGCTAATTTCTGTTACTTCCAATCGGCACCATTTTGTAACGACAATAAATGTTCAACTATGTTTTCCTGAAATGAGTTCAGCACAACAACAGCAACTGATCAAAAAAAGTCTGATTGAAACAGGAAAAACCGTCACAGAAATCAGTCCAATGTGGCAGTGGAACAAAAAAAAATTACTTCAATCAGTTAAAAGTGTTCAGGGAGAAGAACTATTACAACAAGCACTTAAGGAAAATAAAGGTGTGATTCTTGCCGCACCGCATCTCGGAAACTGGGAACTGTTAGGTCATTATTTAGCGGATAAATACCCAACAACCTGCATGTACCAGAAGCCAAAAATAAGCCAACTCGATTCAATAATAAGAAACGGTCGTCAACGCTTTGGAGTAAAGCTCGTTCCAACCGATAACCAGGGGATTCGTTCCATGCTTAAATCCCTGAAAAATAATGAACTGGTTTGTATATTACCCGATCAGGAACCAAGTGAAGGTAATGGTGTATTTGCCCCATTTTTTGGTATTCAGACCTACAGTATGGTTTTAATATCTCGTTTTGCGAAAAAAACCGGTGCTGCAGTTCTCTCTATTTACGGCAAACGACTGGATTATGGTAAAGGTTATGAAATCGTATTTAAATCACTCGATAAAATTAATGACGGTTCACTGGAAGATTCCGTGGCCTATCTAAATGCAGAAATGGAAAAATGTATTTATGATATTCCTGAACAGTATCAATGGAGTTATAAACGTTTCCGCAGGCAACCCGAGATAAAAGACAAACGAATCACAGGTAAAGATTTTTATAATCCTTAATTAAAAGAATGTTCTTCAGCTGGAAATTCTGAATTTTTTACCGCTTTTACATATGCTTCAATTGCAGTGGTAATTGATTTATTCCCATCCAGTTCAGCAAGAAAATCTTTACTAAACCTGGGCCGTTTACCAGGCGTAATACCTAACAGGTCATACAAAACCAAAACCTGACCACTGCAATCTACTCCGGCACCAATGCCAATCGTAATAACATCAACTTCCTCGCCAATGCGTTTTGATAATTGTTGTGGAATACATTCCAACACAATTATTTCCACTCCGGCATCCACTAATGCCTGAGCATCTTCAATAATTTTATCTGCAGCAGCTTGTTCGCGTCCCTGAACTTTATAACCACCCAATTCTTTAACCGACTGTGGTAACAGGCCCAGATGTCCACAAACAGGAATACCACTTTTTATAAGATGAGCCGCAATTGCAACAAACTCTCCACCGCCCTCAAATTTAACCATATCTGCACCCGCTTCATCCATTAAGCGTTGTGCATTTCCCAAAGCTTGTTCTTTATTCAGATACGAATGATAAGGTAAATCTGCAATTAATAGTGCATGCTCACGTGCACGTGAAACCATTTTTGTATGATAAACCATATCGTCAACAGTAACGGGAATGGTTGAATCATGTCCTTGCATCACCATACCAAGAGAATCACCCACCAGAATTACTTCAATACCGGCTTGTTCCAAATGTTTTGTGAAGCTTGCATCATAGGCCGTTAATACAGTTATTTTTTCCTTGCGCTTTTTGAGTTCACGCAAATAATTTATTGTGATTCTGCTCATATTTAAACCAACTTATAGTGAAACGGTGGCGGGATTAAAATAATGCCTGCCACTTTTAACCCGTCTGATTTGTTCTAATAACAAAGTATAGTCACTTTCATTATTAACAAGATCTATTTCTTCCGCATTCACAATCAATAAAGGTGATTGATTATAGTTATGAAAAAAACGCGCGTAACTTTCATTAAGTTGATTTAAATAGTCACGGTTCATCGAGCGCTCATAATCGCGACCTCGATGTGAAATGCGCTTTCGTAAAACATCAACCGGTGCCTGCAAATAAATCACTAAATCAGGAACAGGGGCATCAATGGTAAGGTGCTGATAAACCTGCAAATAAAGTTTAAACTCCTCTTCATCCAGAGTTAACTCGGCAAACAACCTGTCCTTTTCCATAATAAAATCAGCAACATGTACAGGACGAAACATATCAGCTTGTCGTAAATCCTGCATTTGTTGTGCACGTTGAAACAGGAAAAAAAGTTGTGTCTGGAATGCAACATTTTTCTTGTTTTCATAAAACCGATTAAGAAAGGGGTTTTCATCTGCACCTTCGAGCAATAAATCTGTATTAAACGATTCAGCAAGTCGTTTAGCCAAAGTTGTTTTACCAACACCAACGGGGCCTTCAACAACAATAAATCCAGGTTTATTATCAACTTCACTCATACTTCACTTAACCGTTTTATTCCAGTCACAGGACATGCCGTCAATAATTCCGTTATTTTTCCTAACGTTGGTATCATAAAATCAGAATCAACTAAATCATTTAATGGAAATAATACAAAACTTCGTTCCCTTATTCCACTATGAGGTACAGTTAAACGTTCCGTATTAATCACATCGCTGCCAAATAATAATATGTCCAAATCCAGAGTCCGTGCTCCCCAGTGTTGCAAACGTACACGTCCCTGCATGTTTTCAATCTGCTGCAATTCATCCAGTAATTGTTCTGCGCTTAAATCAGTAGCCACTTCAGCTACAGCATTAATAAAATCAGGTTGATCCTGTGGCCCCATTGGTGGACTACTGTAAAAGCCTGAAATATTTATCAGCTTCAGCGTCTTAATTTTCTTTATATGATCAATCGCTTTTTTTATCTGAGACACAGGGTTATCTAAATTACTACCCAGACCAATAAATACATTATTCATATTCTATTAGCCATTATTCTTTTTTTTAGATGGCTTTCTTTGTTTACTCTTGTTCCTACTCATGGAAGAAAGCTTTTTACACATCGTTAATTGCTCTTCTTCTGCAACTTTTTGAATATCAGTCCACCACTCACAAAGCTCTTTAAGCTGTGTTTCTCCTGACTGTTCTCGTAACAAAAGAAAATCATATGAAGCCCTGAAACGTGGGTGAGGCAATAATTTAAGTGGACGTTTACCCTTACGAGAAGCCAGGCGTGCCTGCATAGTCCAGATTTCACGCATCGGGATACCAAAGCGTTTCGGAATGAGAATTTGTTTTAATTGTTTTTCTAAAACTTCCTGACCGGCTATTTGATAAACCTGCAATAGAGATAAATCATCATATTTAAGTTTGTCGGCATGATGTTTAACAGCAGGCCATAATAACGCGGCATAAAGAAATGCGGGTGCAATCGGTTTTTTCTGTTTAATTCGTAAATCTGTATTAATTAAAGCCTGGCTAATAAACCGGTCTCCTGCTTCACTTAAATGTTCTGCTGTTTGTGCGAATAAGTGTTTTAACAGATCATATTCTTTTAATAATTCATATGAAGCAAGTGCATGACCATGTAAAAATAATTTTAAAACTTCTTCAAATAATCTTGCGACTGGAACACCATCAAGTAAGTGAATATTTTTCTTAATGCTTTCTGATAATGAAGCTTCAATTTTAAAATTTAATTTTGCGGCAAAACGAATGGCACGCAACATTCGAACGGGATCTTCTTGCAACCGTTCAGTCGCATCTCCAATAATACGAATAACTTTATTCTCTATATCTTGCAGGCCACCGGTATAATCAACAATCGAAAAATCATAAATATTGTAATATAGTGCATTCACAGTAAAATCACGGCGCCAGGCATCATCTTCCAGTGTGCCATAAACGTTATCGCGTACGATCATGCCGTCTCTTGTAACGCCTTCGCCACCGGCTTGGTCATGCGATGCGCGAAAAGTGGCGACTTCAATAATGTCACGTCCGAAATGAACATGAGCTAAACGAAAACGACGTCCGATTAAGCGACAATTACCAAATAACTTACGTACCTGTTCGGGAGTTGCATTTGTTGCAACATCAAAATCTTTCGGGTGTAATCCTAATAATAAATCACGCACACCACCGCCCACTAAAAAGCTTTCATATTTTGCTTTTTTCAAGCGATATAATACTTTTAAAGCATGCTCACTCATTTCTTTTCGTGAAAGAGCATGTTCATTTCGCTTGATGATGTTTGGAGTTGACGTTGAAACGCCGCGATCCGTCTTTCTATTTTTCCGTTTGCGGGTAACTCTTTGCCAAAATGTGCTTAGTTTCATAAATCGCCTATATTGTAAGGCTAATGATATTACGGGCATCATTCACACATTACAATAGTCATAGTTTTCAAATAGATAACTAAATTCACTATGTATACAAATCATCACACAAATAAAAAAGGCGAGCATTAAGCTCGCCTTTTTAGTCAAGAAATCAGTTTATTGAATATCATTCATTAATGAGGCTCGATATGTTTCAGCGATAGGGTTCACTAATTGCTCAAAACCATCATAATCAATACCCATTGCGATGTCTTTATTCTCTTTTACTGCTTTTGACATGTCAGCAGATAATTCAAAACGCATAAAATGAACGGCTGATGTTTTTTCGCCTCGGTTACGATCCATATCTTCATCGGCAATGGCAAAGACTTTGTCAAAACCACTTACCTGAACCCATACCTTATCTTCAATACCACCCAGGGTTGATAATACTTTTGCACGTTCCTCAGCATCACCATATTCGATCATAAACGTTGCCTTCCAGTTACTGCCATTTGGTACTAATGGATTGTAGGCGTCTAATTCTTCATTAATCGCATCAGCTTCAAAAATCTTTTCAATACGCAACATTTCCTGAATTTGATACTGCATCGTCAAAGCATCTTCAAAATATAAAGTTGCATGCTCACCTAAAGCCACGTTACGTGATTTTTTATGCTCTAAAACTTTTGCTCTAAAGTCTGCACGTTTTTCTGCATATTCTTCCAAAGACATTAAGTCTTCTCGTTTTAATATTGTCATTTTATTTAACCTGCTTAAATATTCTCTATAATTCTATTAGATGTTATATGCTTTGCGTAATAACGTCATTGGATGACTTGCATGAGAACCATCATCCAGGTTATTTTCAATATGCTGCCCTGCCATCATACAATCACTGGTGTAATGGTCAGGCTCCGCCTGTTTAACTTTATTCACAACCGGGCGACAAATCTTGTTCGAAATTGCATTGAACTCTTTTTTTACTGCATAAGTACCATCATGACCAGAACAACGTTCAATGGGTAATACTTCTGTATCAGGTATTAAATTCAAAACATCACGTGTTTTCATTCCAATATTTTGTACTCGCAAATGGCACGCAACATGGTAAGAAATTTTACCTAATGCATTTGGGAATTCTGTTTTTAATTTGTTTTCTTTATGACGCAACATTAAATATTCAAAGGGGTCATAAAATGCCGCTTGAACTTTCTTAACATCTTCATCATCAGGAAACATTAAGGGTAATTCCTGTTTAAACATCAACACACAAGAAGGAACTGCGGCCATTAAGTCATAACCTTCATCAACCAGCTTCGCTAAAACAGGAATATTGGCTTCTTTAGCCTTCGCGACAGCTTCCAGATCACCCAGTTCTAATTTTGGCATACCACAACATTGTTCTTTTTCAGCTAAAACAATTGGCACGCCATTGTGTTCAAGTACCGCAACCAAATCTTCATTCATACCGGGTTCATTACGATTACCATAACAGGTGGCGAACAAAGCAACTTTACCTGTAGTGAGTTCACCGGCTTCTGATGCAATTCCGCTAGTCTTAAAGCGTTTACGAAAAGGTTTACTTTCATACTTTGGCAATTTTGCTTTTGCAGAAATACCTAATGTTGCTTCCATGATTTTTCGTGCAGGTTTAATCTTGTTAACAAAATTAACTGTTTGAGCAATAACGGGTTGCCCCACAATTGCACCAACGGTATCTGTTGCGGATAACATTTTATCACGCAAACTCGTACCTTGTTCTTTAAAATGAACCGCCTTGGCACGTAACATGACATGCGGAAAATCCAGGTTCCACTCATGCGGGGGGATATATGGACATTTCGTCATATAACAAAGATCGCAGAGATAACAATGATCAACGACCTTCCAGTAATCTTCTTTTTTAACACCATCCACTTCCATGGTGTCAGATTCATCGACTAAATCAAATAAGGTCGGAAAAGAATTACATAAACTGACACAACGACGACAACCATGACAAAGATCAAAAATACGTTCCATTTCCTGGAACAAATTTTCTTTATCGTAAAAACTTTCATTCTTCCAATCTAACGGATGACGAGTGGGAGCTTCGAGAGAACCTTCGCGTGATGCCATAGTCTTTTCCTATGATATTTAACTTTATAAATAAATACGGGGTCATAAATGACCCCGTATTTATAACGCTAAACTTTCACGGATAGCGAGAAGTCAAAGAGCAAGGCAAAAATTAACGAAAAAGCGGAGTGTACGATAAGTACATGAGCATTTTGAGTTAGTTTTTCGTCGTACCCCTCATTAAATATTAATGGAGGGTAAACACCGCCATTTGGCTTCGCAGCATTCGTGATTAAGCGTCCAGGGTATCTAATGCTTTCTGGAATCTGTTCGCATGCGAACGTTCCGCTTTTGCTAATGTTTCAAACCAGTCTGCAATTTCGTCAAAACCTTCTTCACGAGCAGTCTTAGCCATACCTGGGTACATATCTGTGTACTCATGTGTTTCACCAGCAATCGCAGATTTTAAGTTATCTGCAGTTCCACCAATTGGTAAACCTGTTGCTGGATCGCCACTTTCTTCCAAATATTCCAAATGACCGTGCGCATGGCCAGTTTCGCCTTCTGCAGTTGAACGGAATACAGTTGATACATCGTTATAGCCTTCTACGTCCGCTTTTGCTGCGAAATAAAGGTAACGACGGTTTGCTTGAGACTCACCTGCAAAAGCATCTTTGAGGCTTTGCTCTGTTTTACTTCCTTTTAAAGCCATGATATTTCTCTCCTAGCTGTTAAAGTGATAGATATAAATTCATACATTTAGACTGATTCTAAAGTTAAGGTAAAAATAACGGAACGTGCTCAAACTGTCAATACAAAAGTGCACTTTGAGCATAATATTGGCAATTGACGGTGGGCATCGAGTAAGCTAACTTAGCCGCGCTTTTATCATTATAATAATGGCAGGAATTTCACTTTGAGCAAGAAAAAAACCAGTAAAAAATCAACAAAAAAGACCGAATCTCTCGACTTTGAAGCTTCCATGAATGAACTTGAATCATTGGTAGAACGTATGGAAGAAGGCGAACAATCGCTGGAAGACTCCTTAAAAGATTTTGAACGTGGTATCGCACTCACTCGTCGTTGCCAAAAATCTCTACAAGAAACCGAACAAAAAATTCAGCAACTCATCGAAAAAAATGGTCAGGACGAGCTGGTAGACTTTGACGAAGAATGAGTTAAAAAGAAATCAAGTTAAGTTGAAGAATGAGTTAAAAGAGTAAATAAGCAGAAGAATACTTAAAGCATGAGTGAAAAAAATAAAGAAAATACAGAGCAGCAAATAGAACAATGGCGCCAGCGTTCTGATCAAAATCTCGATAAATGGCTGCCCTCTGAACAAATTAATCCGGTACAGCTGCATGAAGCTATGCGTTATTCGGTATTAAATGGCGGTAAACGAATAAGGCCAATACTGGTCTATGCCGCAGGTTATGCCGTTTCGGCCGATGAAACCGCTTTAGATGCACCTGCCTGTGCAGTGGAACTTATCCACGCCTATTCTCTGGTGCATGATGATTTACCTGCAATGGATGATGATGATTTACGCCGCGGCAAACCCACCTGCCACAAAGCCTTTACTGAGGCCCAGGCTATTCTTGCGGGTGATGCTTTGCAGTCACTGGCTTTTCATACCATTGCTCACGGTTTACCTCATAATATTCCCGCAGAACAAAAGCTCGATATTCTTGATGCCTTGGCCGTAGCCAGTGGCTCGCGAGGCATGGCTGGTGGACAGGCAATTGATCTGGCAGCCGTAGGTAAATCACTCAATATTGCTGAACTGGAAGACATGCATGTACATAAAACAGGCGCATTAATAAGAGCCAGCGTAAAAATGGGTGCATTATGCCAAGCAAAAATTGATAGCAAACAACTTAAAAAACTGGATCATTTTGCCAAATGTATTGGTCTTGCCTTCCAGATTCAGGATGATATTTTAGATGTTATCAGTGACACTGAAACACTAGGTAAAACACAAGGCGCCGATATTGCCTTGAATAAACCTACTTACCCTTTACTTTTAGGCCTGGATGGTGCCCGTGAAATGGCTTCTGAGCTGCTCAAAGAAGCCCATGAGAGCCTCGATATTTTTACTGAAACAGCCGAGCCGTTACGCTGGTTAGCAGACTATATCGTTAAGCGGAATTATTAAGAAAAAAATGATTACCGCAAAGACGCAAAGAACGCAGAGGAAAATTTTTAGGTTTTAAAACCTACCTTATCTTTGCGTCCTCTGCGCCTCTGCACTTAATGAACCGCTGCGCGTTTCGTCAGTATTACCTTAACCTGCTCCGCACATTCTGGCATCGGTGAGATATTTTGATCTTATTCTCTTGATCTTATCGCCATTTCACCTAAATCTGCTTGCATGTTTAGGCTGCTAAGCTCATGATCCATTACTAATTATGACTGAACAAAAGACACATTCCTTACTCCAGCAAATTGATAACCCTTCTCAAATGAAGGAGTTATCTGTTGCCGAGTTGACAACACTTGCTGATGAATTACGCGAGTTTATTATCCAGTCTGTAAGTAAATCAGGTGGTCATCTTTCTTCTGGATTAGGTACTGTTGAGCTCACGGTTGCCTTGCATCATGTTTTTAACACTCCTGACGACAGACTTGTTTGGGATGTGGGTCATCAAAGTTACCCACATAAAATTCTCACTGGACGTCGAGATCAAATGGCGAGCATACGCACTAAAAATGGACTTAGCGGTTTTCCTCGGCGCGAAGAAAGCCCTTACGACACTTTTGGTGTTGGTCATTCAAGTACCTCTATTAGTGCCGCTCTGGGCATGGCGATAGCGGCAAAACAACAAAACAGTGGTCGACGTGTCGCCGCCATAATTGGGGATGGAGCTTTAACAGCAGGCATGGCATTTGAAGCTCTCAATCATGCCGGTGATTTAGATGCAAACTTACTGGTTATTTTGAATGATAACGATATGTCGATTTCCCAAAATGTTGGTGGCATGTCGAACTATCTCGCAAAATTACTCTCGGGTAAATTGTATTCCAGCATGCGCGAAGGCAGTAAAAAAGTCCTTGGCAAAATGCCCTCGGTTTGGGAACTGGCTCGTCGCGCAGAAGAACATATGAAAGGCATGGTTGTACCTGGCACTTTATTTGAAGAACTGGGATTTAACTATATCGGCCCGATAGATGGCCACGATATGGATACCCTGGTAAAAACTCTCAGTAATCTTCGCAAACTTCCGGGACCACAATTTCTCCATATTGTGACCAGAAAAGGCAAAGGCTATACCCCCGCAGAAGAAAACCCCATTGCTTATCACGGTGTTGGCAAATTCTGCGCTGAATCAGGCAAGCTTGAAAAATCTTCAGCAAAATCACTAACTTACACCCAAGTATTTGGTCAATGGCTGTGTGATATGGCCAAATCCGACAATAAACTCGTCGCTATTACCCCTGCAATGCGTGAAGGTTCTGGTTTAGTTGAATTTTCAGAGCAATTTCCAAGTCGCTACTTTGATGTTGGTATTGCAGAACAACATGCCGTTACCGTCGCTGCTGGAATGGCCTGTGATGGTTTAAAACCGGTTGTTGCGATCTATTCCACTTTTTTACAACGTGCCTATGATCAGTTAATCCATGATGTTGCATTACAAAATTTGCCGGTTTTATTTGCAATTGATCGTGCCGGTATCGTTGGCCCGGACGGCGCAACTCATGCAGGCAGCTTTGATTTAAGTTATTTGCGCTGTATTCCTAATATGACCATTATGGCACCAAGCAATGAAAATGAGTGTCGGCAAATGCTTAGCACCGGGTTCAAGCTTAATAGCCCTTCGGCGGTACGTTACCCACGCGGCACCGGACCAAATAGTAAAATAAGTACCAACCTTGAAACTTTACCGATTGGTAAAGCTGAGGTTTGTCGCAAAGGTAAAAACATCGCTATTCTCTCATTTGGCAGTGTTTTAGCAGAAGGCCTGGAAGTCGCTGAAAAATTGGACGCAACCATTGTCAATATGCGCTTCATCAAACCACTCGACGAAGAGTTATTACTGCAACTCGCAAGTGAATATGATGTTCTGGTTACCCTTGAAGATAACGCGGTTATGGGGGGCGCTGGCAGCGCAGTAAATGAGTTCCTACTCAAGCAACAATGCCAAAATCGCATACTAAACCTCGGTTTACCCGATATTTTCATGGAACATGCTAGCCGGAAAGAAATTCTGGATGATGCAGGATTATCCACTTCTGGTATACTGCGCGCCGTTGAAGACTTCCTGGATACAGAAGAACTTGCAAAACATGTCACACTCGCTTAAATTCCCAACCTGATTACTCAAGTATTATGACAAAACGATATACAATGAAAATCCTTTTGGATTTTGCCGCCGCTCACCTCCTTCGCGACTATGAAGGTGTATGTAACCGTTTACACGGCCATAACTGGAAAGTTGAAGTACTTGTTACAGCAACGAAGCTGGATAATGTTGGCATGGGCATGGATTTTAAAGTCATAAAAGATGCAACACGGCAGCTCATCGGAAAACTGGATCATCGTAACCTTAACGAGATTCCCCCTTTCGACAAGATTAATCCGACTGCTGAAAATATTTCAGAATATTTATACAGCGAGTTATCAAAAGTATTAAATGCGGATGGCATCAAAGTCAGCGCAGTAACTTTATGGGAAACAGACAGAGCCAGTGTTACTTACACTGAAGATTAATCTGTAACCGAATTGGAAACCTAGAAAAATGAGCCAAGAAAAAAAAACACCAATGGAAGACGTACAAAGCAGTAAAGATACTCGACAGATTCCTATAAACAAAGTTGGGATCAAAGATATTCGTCATCCTGTTCGTGTTGCTGATCGTACTGGCGGTGAACAAAATACCATTGCTAACTTTAATATGTATGTGAACTTGCCACATAATTTTAAAGGCACACACATGTCCCGCTTTGTGGAAATATTAAATAACCATGAACGCGAAATTTCTGTTAAGTCTTTTAAAGAAATGATGGTAGAAATGACTGAGCGTTTAGAAGCTGATTCAGGTCATGTTGAAATGAGCTTCCCCTATTTTATTAACAAAACAGCACCAGTATCAAATGTTCAAAGTTTAATGGATTACGATGTTACTTTTATCGGTGACTTTGTTAATGGTGACAACCAGTTTACTTTAAAAGTTTTAGTCCCTGTTACCAGCCTTTGTCCTTGTTCCAAAAAAATATCAGACTATGGTGCACACAATCAACGTTCACACGTTACTGTCACTGCGACACTTAAAGACTTTATGTGGATAGAAGAAATCATTGATCTTGTGGAAAAAGAAGCATCTTGTGAATTATATGGTTTATTAAAACGTCCAGATGAAAAAGCGATTACTGAACGCGCTTATGATAATCCAAAATTTGTAGAAGACATGGTGCGTGATGTTGCTGCACGTTTAAATGCAGAAGATCGTATTAGCACTTATATTATTGAATCAGAAAACTTTGAATCCATCCATAACCATTCCGCTTATGCATTGATTGAAAAAGATAAAACAGCGGACTGAACACAAGGTAAACAATAAATTAACTTATCTTTGCAGGTACGAATAAACTCGAACCTGCAAGAAGATTGTAATAATTTAACCATCGAGATCAATACAACCCTGCGGTTCTGGCAAGCCAGCAATTCTTGAACCTTGTCGTGCCGGACCTTTAGGAAATAAATTATGTAAATATTCCTTATTGGCACATTCTTTACCAAAGTCTTCCTCAAGATGTTTCATGATGATTTCCACCATTGGACTAATGCCATAGGTAAAATAAAACTCAAATAAAAAATTAATCACTTCCCAGTGATTTTCAGATAATTCAATACCTTCCTGCCTGGCCATAAAATATGCCACCGTTTTTGCTGCCTTTGCCTGATAAGTGCTGCGTTCCAATTCCACGTCAAGGTAAGGCCTGGGGATTCCCACAATTTTTGAACCTTGTGCCAGAACACATTGGGAAAGAGCTCTGTGAGGAATTCATCACTAAAGCGATCTGAATCTGATCGTCTTTTTAAATCACATTTCAACAGTTTTATCACCGGAGAGACGTTAAACTCGCTGTAATAATCTCGCATTAAGTTAATGACAAACCAATGATCTTCGTTCAAGGAGATATTGTCGCGAGATGCCAATTCGTTTGCGACGGTTTCATTCCAATCATCAAGGTTAGCAAGTCAACCATCAGCCAGTGTCTCCAGGTTTAAATTTTCTGCAGTTGACATTGAGCACTCCTAAACATAATTCATGTATTTTTATGACTTTCATTTAATGTATCAGAATCAGATACAACTTCTTTAATACAATTTTATGTGAGTAAATAATGGTTCATAGTTTGTGTAAAATATAGGTTATATAATCAGCTAAAAACAACTTAAGACAAAAATGATATTGAGTTTATCCCTTTATTAAAATACGCCTATAACATTAACAACCTTTAATTTCACTAAGCGCCATACATTGTATCCTTTACATAAAAATAAACTGAAAAAGGTATCACTTTTACAATCATCAAACATATTTTCAATTTTTTTGTGATTAAACAACTACAGGACAACCCCGGTATTTTATATTTAACTTGCAACCATAATTGTATATTTTAAAATTATCGAGATATATTATTAAAGTTATTCATTAATAATGACGTTAAATATACTACCCCAGTAACAAAAATTAATATCCACTAAAAATATGGGAACACCAGATATGATAGCGGCAACAATTAAAACTAAATTCATACTTATAACAGTCAGCGTCGTAATAGCGATATCAAGCATGCTTTTTATCGATATTTATTCAAGTAACATGACAGCCAGTCTTGAAAAGACATCCATCTTAACATTCAAGGCTGAAGCAGGTATGTTAACGCTACGACGAAATGAAAAAGATTTCCTTGCCAGAAATTCGCTTAAGTACCACAAAAAATTTATAAAAAACCATTCCCTCTTAATAAAAAATGTTACCCATATAATAAACAATCTAACAGCGGATGGAATAGAGCTTGAACTGGCCCACAAATTAAAAAGCACATTAGATATCTATAAAAATAAATTTAACGCACTCGTAAACATTCAGAAAAAAATTGGACTTAATCCAAAAGATGGATTGTACGGTCATTTACGCAAAGCCGTTCACACAGCTGAAAATAAAATCAAGAACCTCAATGATTACCACCTGATGAAAGACATGTTAATGCTGCGCCGACGGGAAAAAGATTTTATGTTGCGTAGTGATTTAAAATATTTAAAAAAATTCAATAAAGATTTCTCTAAAATTGAAATAACATTAGAAAATAGTTCTCATCCGGAAGACAGTAAAAATTCTATCCATAAAAATTTATTACAATACAAAACGGACTTTATTGAATTAGTTAAAAACTATGAGAAAAAAGGTTTAAGTAGTAAATCTGGTATATTAGGAGAAATGCGTTCTACCGTACATAAAACTGAAACTATTTTAAAAGAGCTTGAAGAAACCTTAACACAGACAATAGAACACAAAGTATCAAATATTGAACTAGGTGCATCAGCTGGTGCTATATTTTTTGCTACTGCAATCATTGCATTTATTATTTTTATACTTAAAGACATATTACAATCCATCACACAACTTAACATAACAATGAAAAATGTTGAGAATAATAACGATTTAACTCTACGCAGTGAAATCACTTCAAAAAATGAAATTGGTGAAATGTCAAATTCATTCAATAAAATGCTGGAAAAATTTGAAGCTTTGGTGCAACAAATTAATAGTTCAAGCGCACAATTGGCAACAGCTTCTGAAGAAGTATCTACTGTCGCACAGGAAAGTACTAATGGCATTATGCAACAACGTACAGAAACAGACATGATTGCAACGGCAATGAATGAAATGACCGCGACAGTACAAGAGGTTGCAAACAGTGCAGAATCAGCTGCAGGTGCTGCATACAGCGCTAATAATGATGCACAAGGTGGAAGTGTCGTTGTAAAAAACACCGCTCAAACTATTGCTCAATTAGCCTCTGATCTTACCGATGCCTCTGAAGTCGTTCACCAACTTGAAACAGATAGTGAAAATATAGGCTCTATCCTTGATGTTATAAAAAACATTGCAGAACAAACCAATTTACTTGCCTTAAATGCGGCAATTGAGGCAGCCCGTGCAGGAGAACAAGGTCGTGGCTTTGCGGTGGTAGCTGATGAGGTAAGAACCCTGGCGAGTCGTACTCAGGAATCAACCCAGGAAATTGAAGATATGATTACTAAGCTTCAAAAGGGCTCAAAACATGCCGTTGAAGTTATGGAGAAAGGTCGAGATCAAGCCATAACAGGCGAAGCTCAGGCAAAAGAAGCTTCAGAGTCACTAGAAGCGATTACTCGTGC
Source organism: uncultured Thioalkalispiraceae bacterium (assembly GCA_964654445.1). Classification (GTDB taxonomy): domain Bacteria; phylum Pseudomonadota; class Gammaproteobacteria; order UBA6429; family Thiohalophilaceae; genus JAGLTQ01. Next base: position 42,372 of record CAZZIS010000007.1, on the reverse strand, counting down.
AGTTTCCACCATCAACGAAATGAATACACACATTGCCAGTGCAGCTGAACAACAAAGTGCAACGGCAAGTGAAATGAATAAAAACATCGTCAATATAAATCAGGTATCTGAACAAACTGCAACCGGATCAGAACAAACAACTGTTGCAGCCAATGAACTTGCCCAATTAGCGAATAATTTACAACAACTGATTAGTCAATTTAAAATAAGTTGATTTGCGTTCGTTATAACAGGTAGGTTATTGATTAAGTGATAATTTATTTTATAAAAACATAAAAAATCAGGTGTAAAATAAATATTTTTTAGTTAATACTTTTTCTTAAGCAACATGACCTGCCCATGACGTTGCATTTCGACCCGATTCAAAAATGAATTACCTAATAATACTTGTGGGGGTGAGCTACCTTCTAATACACCCGCGGCAACATTTAACAATTCAATTTCACCTACTCTGACTTTATCAAGTAAAACTTGATAAAAAGGTACAATGCCATTTGCAGTAGAAACACTGCCACGTTTGCCAATATAGCGGAAATTAATACCTAAGCTGCGTGCCTGGTGAACATTCATTGCAATCCAGGTTGCTCCAGTATCAACTAAAAAATTAACTTGCTGTCCATTAATAAAACCAACCGTAGAATACATACCATTGACAGGCATTATTTTTGCCTCAGCAAGCGTTTTTTTCTTAAAGCTTGCACTGACATGGCGACCAAGTTTGAACTCTTGCTCTTTACCATCAACTTCAAGAATAGCTATATCACTATCAGCAGAAATCAGCTTAACACCTTCTGGACTTTTTAACCCTTTTTTTAAAGTACGCTGCTTACCATCTATTTTTACTATTGCTTTATCTTTGAATAAACCCAAAACAATAATATCTGTTGCATGAACAAACTCTGCTGTAACAACACAAAATAATAAACAAAGAATAATTTGTTTCACTCTTTAAAAATTTCTTATCGGATGATGATTTTATATTTAGAGCCGGAATTTTTGCTCATATCAATCTTTACTCTGTTGGACGACCAGCCATGTTTTAAATCATGAGCTTCAACAAATATTATTTTGTTATTTCCAATATGAAAATTACTTAATGAGCGAGTAAAAGGCTGTTCATTTACATGGGGATGATAAAGTGTGCGTTTACCAATCTCATTTCCTTTTACATCAACTAATCGCCATGCATCCGCATAATGTTTCCAACCTTCATCCGCATGTTTTAATGTAACATCTGCACGCCATGCCCCTGTATGTTTTGTTAATACCACATTAACAATTTCAACATCATTGGCAAAAACAGATGTTGTAAGTAATAAACTAATCATTGCCAGGTACTTTTTCAGTTGAGTTCTTGTAAACATTGTTATTCCCTTGATAAATATACTATTTTCACTATAAATACTTATATATTAATGTAGTAATAAATTAGTTGTAATATCACCAGAGCATACGCCCCGGCAACAAGATCATCCAGCATTATACCCAGACCACCTTTAACTTTGTGATCTATGACACTGATTGGCCAGGGTTTCCATATATCAAATACGCGAAATAATACAAAACCAACAACTATCCATATCCATCCTGTTGGTGCTAACAACATCGTTAACCAGTAACCCAGAAATTCATCCCAAACAATCGCAGGATGATCATGCCCGCCTAGTTTATTTGATGTTTTTTCGCATAAAAATATTCCCAATAATGAACCAGTAAATAAAACGGATGCATAAGCCCATAAAGGAAGTGTTGATAGCGGAATATAAAGTAAAACTGCTAAAAGTGTTCCGGCAGTACCGGGGGCAAAGGGTGATAAACCACTTCCTAAACCCAAACTAAAAAAATGAACAGGATGAAAAATAATATCACGGGGTTTCAGCTCGCTCGCATTAGTCACAATATATCCCTTTTATTAACCGACAAAATGTTTATAGCCTGTAGCTTGAATATCAATTCCTGTGTTATTCAGCAGGCAACGAACACCTGTTTTTGATTCAATTTCACCAATATGAGTTACTGATATTTTCTTTTCTTTTACACTGTTTTCAAAATCAACTTGTTTATTTGCTGGTATAGTAAAACAAAGTTCATAATCATCCCCGCCTGATAAGACCAAAGGAATGATAAGAGTTTCATCAGTAAGATTTGAATTAAATTCTTTTGACAACGGTATTTTTTCAAAAATAATTGTTGCGCCAACATTGCTGTTATCTGTGATGTGCTCAAGATCAGCAATAAGGCCATCTGAGATGTCGATACATGAACTGGCAAAATCTCTTAATAATAAACCGAGTCCAATCCGAGCCGCTGGACGGTTTAATTTGTTATCCAGGTAGCTAGTACTGTCCTCACGGAGTAAGCATTGTCCTTGCATGGATGCTAACGCTAAAGCTGCATCGCCAATAGTCCCTGATACATATATCTTATCTGTAACTTGTGCAGTGTTTCGTGTTAACGCCTTACCAGCAGGCACAAAACCATTAATAGTAATTGAAATACAAAGAGGCCCATGAGTTGTGTCACCACCAATAAGTTGCATATTATATTCATTGGCAAGCGAAAAAAGACTTCCACTAAACGCTTTTAACCAGGCTTCATTATCATCAGGTAATGTAATAGCCAGAGTAAACCAGGCAGGTTGTGCACCCATCGCCGCCATATCACTTAAATTAACGGCTAAAGCTTTATAGGCAATATCTTCGGGAGAGGTTTCTACAGGGAAATGTACCCCTGCTATAAGAGTATCAACTGACTGAACTAATTGCTCATGTTGATGATGATCAGCCATATCCAGGATTGCCGCATCATCACCAATACCGAGAACAACATCAGCACGTGACTGGCTACTCACAGATGAAGTAAAATATTGCCGGATGATGTCAAATTCAGACGGCATAAAGCAACACTAGCCGCCTTTTCTGGCGGCAACCTCAACTTCACGTAACTTTTCAGAAAGTTTATCCATGGTGCCATTAACAAATTTATACGCCTTATCTGCACCAAATGTTTTTGTTAATTCAATCGCTTCATTAATCACAACACGATAAGGAATATCGGTACGATTTTTTAATTCAAAACAACCTAAACGAAGAATGGCTTTTTCTACAATATCAACGTCTTTAAACGGACGTTCTGATAAGGGTGATATTTCCGCATCAAGTTCTTCAACCTGTTCGCTAATACCAATAAGTAGTTCTTTAAAATAAGGACGATCGAATTTACGGCTATGATGTTCAATGAGAAATTGCTGCTCTATATCTTTTGGCGCATTACCTGACACCTGCCATTCATATAAAGCTTGAACAGCATAACGACGAGCACGACTACGATCACTAGTTATTGACACAAACTACTCCGATTTAACCAATGTTTCGTAATAAGTTAACCATTTCAATTGAAGATAACGCGGCTTCTTCACCTTTATTACCGGCTTTAGTACCTGCACGCTCAATGGCTTGTTCAATGGTATCTACAGTTAACACACCAAAGGCAACCGGGATTTCATATTCCATCATACTTGATGCCATGCCTTTAACACATTCACCTGCGACATATTCAAAATGTGGTGTACCGCCACGAATAACAGCACCTAATGTAATAATAGCATCATATTTTTTACTTGCTGCCATTTTTTTAACTGCCAGAGGTATTTCAAATGCACCCGGTACGTAAACCACTTCAAGGTCGCTTTCATTCGCACCATGGCGTTTTAAACAATCAAGCGCACCTTCTAATAAATTTTCAACAACAAAACTGTTCCAGCGTGTAACAACAACACCAAAACGTGAACCCTTAACGACCATGTCACCTTCAATTTTTTTAATATTATTCATCATCTTTACCTACTTAAAGTTTATTCTTTATCATATACGTATTCTGTAACTTCCAAGCCAAAGCCGGACAGAGCATGCATCTTTTTAGGTGCACTCATCACCCGCATCTTACGTACACCCAAGTCTGTTAAGATTTGTGCACCAATACCATAGGTTCGTAAATCATCACCATGAGCCGTTTCTGAATGTTCTTCACCTTTATCATGTTTGTCATAGTGTTTAATCATATTAACAAGCATGTTTGATTCTTCAACAAGGCGTAAAATAATAACAACGCCCTCACCTTCATCTGAAATGCGTTTCATCACATCACGTAATGGCCAGCCACAATCCTGGCGTTGGCTACCAAACATATCACACATGCTATTTTCAACATGCACACGAACCATTATCGGTTTTTCCGGCTCAGGATTTCCTTTTACTAAAGCCAAATGAACTTGACCATCAATTACATTACGATATGCATGAAGTTTAAAATCACCTGCTTCTGTTGGCATATCGCAATCAGCCGCACGTTCAACCGTTTTTTCATTTTGTAATCGATATTCAATTAAATCTGCAATTGTTCCAATTTTTAAACCATGCTCTTTTGCAAAAACTTCCAGATCAGGACGACGTGCCATACTGCCATCCTCTTTTAAAATTTCAACAATAACCGAAGCCGGTTCTCTACCTGCAAGCCGTGCTATATCACAACCGGCTTCAGTATGTCCTGCACGTGTTAATACTCCACCCGGTTGCGCCATTAATGGAAAAATATGACCGGGTTGCACAATACTTTTTGCAGTTGCATCTTCAGCAACAGCAGCTTGAACGGTTACGGCACGATCCCCAGCCGAAATACCTGTGGTTACACCTTTTGCTGCTTCAATGCTTACAGTAAAGTTGGTTGCAAAAAATTCATTATTGTCTTCAACCATTAATGGTAATTTTAAGCGTTCACAACGTTCCTTCGTTAACGTTAAACAAATTAAGCCACGACCATTTGTTGCCATGAAGTTAATGTCTTCCGCTTTTACACAATCGGCGGCAATAATCAGATCACCTTCATTTTCGCGATCTTCATCATCCATCAGGATAACCATTTTACCCTGTCCAATATCGTCTATAATTTCTTTCGCAGTATTCAATGCCATGTTTATATCTTCTATATTAAGTCTATTTTATAAAGCCGTGTTCACTTAGCATGTCCATGCTAATACCTGATGTTTTCACATCTGCTGCTTTATCACCTAAAATCAAACGTTCAAGGTAACGTGCAATAATATCCACTTCCAAATTAACTTCTGTTCCCACTTTAAACTGACCCATCGTCGTTTCCTGCAAGGTATGCGGTACAATATTGAGCTCAAAGACGGCACCTTTCACCGCGTTAACCGTCAAACTAATACCATCAACACAAACAGAACCTTTTTCAGCAATATACTTTGCCATTTTATCGGGTGTTTGAATATGGAAACGTACCGATCGTCCATCATTGTAACGCTCAACTATCTTGCCAATACCGTCAACATGACCACTCACAAGATGACCACCCAAACGTGTTGTTGGGGTTAAGGCTTTTTCAAGGTTTGCTTTTGTTCCGACAGTTAAAGAATTAAATGTAGTACATGATAATGTTTCGCCGGAAACGTCAGCCCAAAAACCATCACCTGACAACTCAACTGCCGTTAAACAAACACCGTTTACCGCAATGCTGTCACCAGGCTGTACATCAGCTAAATCAAGTTTATTGGTTAAGATACGTAATCGCGCATCGTCACCTTTAGGTTCGATAGCAGCAACTTCACCAATAGATTGAACAATTCCGGTAAACATAATTAGTGGTGTTCCATATTAAGCTGTCTCACTTTTGCAGTTATCCGTATATCTTGTCCAATCAATCTTTGATCGATAATATCAAGTTCAATCTTGTCCTGCATTGACTCCATGCCAGGTAGTGCAAATAATCCACGCGCATCATTACCCATTAAAACAGGTGCCACATAAATAATCAGTTCATCAATTAAGCCGGCTTTTAACATAGCACCACTTAATGTCGCACCTGTTTCCAGTAATACATCATTAATATGCATGTCACTTAACTGTTGCAATACTGACTTTAAATCAACACTGGTATTACAGTATGGCATCATGTGTATATCCGCACCGGCATCTTTTAATGCTTGTGCGGCATATTTATCTGTGCTGCAGGTCATTAAAACAGTCTGCCCCGGCTCTTTTAACATTTTCGCATCAGTTGGCATGCTTAAATTTGTATCAACGACAACACGTATTGGCTGGGAGTCAACACCATCCAGTCGAACGGTCATAGAGGGATCATCTGCTAAAACTGTTCCAACGCCAGTTAAGATAGCACCACTCTTTGCGCGTAAACGTTGTACATCATCACGTGCAGCAGATGATGTTATCCATTTACTTTCGCCTGATGCCATTGCGGTTCGACCATCTAAACTCATTGCCAACTTACAACGAACATAGGGTAAACGCTTTTGCATACGTTTAATAAAACCTGAATTTAATTCTTTCGCTTGTTCTTCTAATAAACCTTGCTCAACAAATATACCCACTAACTCAAGTTGCTTAAAACCCTTACCAGCTACTTTTGAATGAGGATCTATCATTGCAGCAACAACACGTTTTACTTTTGCTTTAATTAAAGCATCAGTGCAAGGTGGTGTTTTACCCTGATGACAACAAGGTTCTAGTGTCACATAAGCAGTTGCACCTTCAGCCTTTTCCCCGGCCTGTTTTAATGCATTAATTTCTGCGTGTGCTTTACCGGCTTTTTCATGCCAGCCTTCACCAACAACTTCACCGTTTTTCACCAAAATACAACCCACATTTGGATTTGGTGCAGTGGTATAAATACCTTTTTTTGCCAAATATAAAGCACGTGACATAAACCGGTGATCATCAGCAGAAAATGACATCTTAATCATCCTCTGGTAATAATGATTTTTGCTGACGTTTCACTTCAGGTGATGGTCCTTGCTTGAGCTTTTCAATCTCTTCTTCAAAGGCACTAACATCTTCAAAACTTCGATAAACAGAAGCAAAACGGACATATGCGACTTGATCTAAATCACGCAGTTCATCCATAACAAAACTACCTACCAGGTCAGCTGGGACTTCTCTATCACCTGTTACACGCATACGTTTAGTAATATGTACAATCGCTTTTTCAATATCATCAGTTTCAACCGGACGTTTTTCCAGTGCACGTTGAATACCTGAACGCAGTTTATTTTCATTAAAGGGTTCACGTTGCCCGCTTTGCTTAATGATATGCGGCATCACCAGTTCAGCTGACTCAAAAGTGGTAAAACGTTCACCGCAGCTTTGACACTCACGACGACGTCTGACCATTGCCCCCTCATTCGCTAATCGGGAGTCAATAACTTTAGTATCATCAGCGCTGCAGAATGGGCAATGCATATAAACTTAGCTGTATACAGGGTTCTTTTTACAAATATCTAATGCTTTAGCTTTAACTTCGTTGATAACTTTTTCATCACCATTAGCATCAATAATGTCACACATCCAACCGGCTAAATCACTGCAATCTTCTTCATCAAAACCACGTGTCGTAACCGCTGGTGTACCAACTCGAATACCACTGGTAACAAACGGTGACTGTGGGTCATTTGGAACAGAGTTCATATTGATGGTGATATTCGCCTGCCCTAACCAGGCATCAACTGCTTTACCCGTTAAGCCTTTCTCAATAAAGCTCACTAAAAATAAATGATCGTCTGTTCCTCCAGAAACAACATCATAACCACGTTCGATAAATACGCTCGCCATTGCTTTAGCATTTTTCACAACTTGTTGCTGGTATTCTTTGAATTCAGGTTGTAACGCTTCTTTAAAAGCCACTGCTTTAGCCGCGATGACATGCATTAATGGACCACCTTGCGTACCCGGAAAAATCATTGAGTTTAATTTTTTCTCAATTTCCGGATTTGATTTAGCCAGGATGATGCCACCACGTGGGCCGCGCAATGTTTTATGTGTAGTTGAAGTTGTAACATCGGCAATGCCAACAGGACTGGGATAAACACCTGCCGCGATAAGACCGGCAACATGTGCCATGTCGACCATTAAATAAGCGCCTGCTTTATCCGCAATATCCCGGAAACGCTGCCAGTCAACAATGCGAGAATATGCAGAAAAACCTGCAATGATCATTTTAGGTTTATGTTCATTCGCCAATGCTTCAACTTGATCGTAATCAATTTCGCCCGTTTCTTCGTTTAAACCATACTGCACAGCATTGAATAGTTTTCCTGAAAAACTTACTTTTGAACCATGTGTTAAATGACCACCATGAGCAAGACTCATGCCCAAGACGGTGTCTCCTGCATTCAATAAAGCAAAATAAACAGCAGCATTGGCTTGAGAGCCTGAATGCGGTTGCACATTGGCATAGTCCGCGTTAAATAATTTTTTAACCCGATCAATTGCCAGTTGCTCAGCAATATCAACAAACTCGCAACCACCGTAGTAACGTTTCCCCGGATACCCTTCAGCATATTTATTCGTTAATACAGAACCCTGAGCTTGCATTACACGAGGACTGGCATAATTTTCTGAAGCAATTAACTCAATATGCTCTTCCTGACGAGTCTCTTCATTTTCTATCGCCTGCCACAATTCGTCATCAAAACCCGCAATTGTCATGTCTTTGTCGAAGCCTTTATTTAACATGGGTATCCTCTAGTTTATTACTTAAAATTCAGTATGTTATAAAGCTTAAATATTAAGTCAGGCATCTCCAGATCGCCCGATTTCAAGCTCTTGAAAAAGGTCGATAATACTAACCGATCCCAGGGAAAAATGCATTGGATGAGACTTGCTCTTATTTGAAATAAAAACAGTAATAGAAATAAAAACCCCGCCTGAAGGCGGGGTCAGAAGTATAAAACTACTCTACTTAATTCATGATTTACTTACCCTATTCATCGACGTACGTACCACCAACTCCAATTGTCAGAGCTTCCTGAATAGCGGTAGGTGCACACATAATTGAGGCAAAACTATTACTACCCATCATAGATAAATCAGGGAAACTAATGGCAATGCGAAATTCAGCAGGTAAGGCATAAACTGAGCCTTTTGAAACCACAATTTCATATGGTAAATGGCCCGTTGATTTCAGCTTTTTGAAATCAATTTTATCCATAATGTATTTACCACCACTACAGTCAAGGTTATCCGGGCCAGCCATACTGACACCAATAACTGATTCTTCTTCACCAGCAAGATCAATGCGATATACTTTTTTCACACCAGCCTTATTATTATTAGCCAGAGCCGCTTCAACTTTTTCCAGGGCAATTTGCTGGTTTCCATAATTAGCTAACTCCAGACGATCATCAAAATAGGGCATTAACCACTTATATTGATAGTCGCGTAAATCTTTAGCCGTAACACCTTCATCAGGACCGAACTCACCTTGATCACCTAGTGCAGCCTTTAATTTCGCAGCAACAGGTTTTAAATCTCCCTTCATACGATAAGCATGTGACATGTATGTTGGATTAGTAAATGCCACTTGAACTTCATTGCCGGTATTAGTAATAGTGACACGTTGTGCGGCACCAAATACACCAAACTCAGAATTTGCTGCATTTGCTTTTAATGCATCATTTGTCACAATTAATATTGTTGCTGTGTCATACGGTGAATATTCACCAACAATCTCAAAGCCCGCTTTGTTCAGTTTTGTTTTTGTTTCGGCCGTAACTGCTGCAACATCACCCGCTTTTTTCTCTGCCATAATGTAGGGCATGAGTTTTGTATCTGCTGCAATACCTGTAGCAGCATAGAAGAGGCATGCCCCAACCATTAAAAATTGATTTAATTTCATTGAATTATATCCTCGAAAAAATTTATTATTTTAGAAGAAAAAGAAACATATAATAAAGCTGTACCGATAGTACGCTCTGAACGGAATAGCAGCAACTAAAGACCGAGCCAGAGTTGTTTTTATTATAATACCCTTGGCTCAGTCGCTGCTTTTTCTCGCTTTTTTGTTATAGTCAATACAGCTAAATGCAGCCGTAGCTGCAAAAGCGCGTAACGATCTTAATATTTGACTCCCCCATACTTTTAGACAAAATGGGGGGTAATTTACTATTTACATAAACAGGCTGATATCTGCTTCACCCGCAAATTCAAAGAATAATGCCGCACCACCAAATTCAACACCATCAATGAATTCCTTGGGGTTCATATCAAATAAATCAACAGTCATTTGGCAGGCTATCATTCTTACTTCTGCTTCCTGGCATAATTCGCGTAATTCTTCCAGGCTGGCCACACCTTTCGATTTCATTTTATTTTTCATCATCATGGTCATCATGCTTTGCATGCCCGGAATTGCAGTACCCAGTACAGGAAACCATTTATCCATTGCCATTGGCATTGGCATACCCGGGTTACCCAGTGGGCTAACCTGAACATTCATCTTTTTCTTCAGTAACTGCAAACCATAAAAAGTGAAGAATATCTCAACGTCATAGCCTAATGCGGATGCGGTTGACGCTAATATGAAGGGTGGATAACCCCAGTCTAATGTGCCTTTTGTGGCAATGATTGCTAGTTTCTTTTCACTCATGACTATTCCTTACGTTAATAAACGATATTCGACTTTAATATTAGAGATTTTGTATGTCTTTACGCAGGTTTTCAGTACGTTTAAGCACATAAAAGAGATTTTTATCGTGCTAAGCACTTTTACTCAGATAGCGAGAAGTTAAAGAATAAGTCGAAATGACTAAAAAACGAAGCTTACAAGTGTTAGCGAGCATTTTAAACATATAAGGGTAGTATAAAAAAAGCCGTTATCGGGCTTCATAGTATTGATGAAATTACTACTCTGATAGATCCTTACGTATCTTGCCTTTCCCCTCACTCACAAGGTGTAGTGTATGTTTACAGACCAGATGAATTTTTCCCCGGGCCAACTGGATACAACGCTTATGTTCAAAATCTTTGAGAATCCGGCTAATCATTTCACGCGTGGTACCCAATTCATCAGCAACATCACTGTGTGTCACTTTAATAGGCCGACCACATGAACGATCAAATTCTTCGTTTAACCAGCAAGCGACCCTGAGATCAAGTCGATCAAATGCAAATCCCGATATTAAATCCGCCATATGTGATAAGCGTCCCGTTAAGGTTCTTAAAACATAATTTCTAAAACTGGATGATTCATCTAATGCTTTTTTAAATGCTGAGCGAGAAATAATAAGGCCACGCATAGGTTTTTCAGTTCTGGCAATAATCGGGTACTGAATTCCATCAACAAGGCTATTAAGATTATGAATACAAAGCTGTCCCGGTTCTACCCGATAAAGTGTGACTTCCCGACCTTCACTCGATTCTTTAAAAACGCGAATACAGCCCTCAACAATAAGCATAAAGTATTCACAAACCATATTTTCATGAAACAAAATTGTATTGGGCTCAATATTTTGTAGTTTAGCACCCGCCAGCATATCCCAACATTGTGAGTCTGCATTCTGAGTTAAATCTGGATAATCCAGTAATAAATTTTTTAACTCAGAAAAGTCTTTTTCAGAATGGATGGGTTGAAAAGGTGTAACAACACTCATGGAACTATCCTCGAGTACCTGATTTATCGACAGCACACGTTTTTTATTTGGGGGACAACTATACTTGTTATTTTAGATTAACGCCTAACAAATTCAACCGAATTTTGCTGATTCAGAGCTAAAAACACCCTTTTTCATCATTCTGAATATCGTTATTTCAGGCAAAATTAAACTTGCCCTAAAAACAAAACCCCAATGCTGTTAACAACTGGGGTTTAAAATGAAATTTGATTTTCTGATTGCAATATTGCGATTACATAAACAGGCTGATATCTGCTTCACCCGCAAATTCAAAGAATAATGCCGCACCACCAAATTCAACACCATCAATGAATTCCTTGGGGTTCATATCAAATAAATCAACAGTCATTTGGCAGGCTATCATTCTTACTTCTGCTTCCTGGCATAATTCGCGTAATTCTTCCAGGCTGGCCACACCTTTCGATTTCATTTTATTTTTCATCATCATGGTCATCATGCTTTGCATGCCCGGAATTGCAGTACCCAGTACAGGAAACCATTTATCCATTGCCATTGGCATTGGCATACCCGGGTTACCCAGTGGGCTAACCTGAACATTCATCTTTTTCTTCAGTAACTGCAAACCATAAAAAGTGAAGAATATCTCAACGTCATAGCCTAATGCGGATGCGGTTGACGCTAATATGAAGGGTGGATAACCCCAGTCTAATGTGCCTTTTGTGGCAATGATTGCTAGTTTCTTTTCAGACATGACGAGTACCTCATAAAATTAAACTATTCACACTTAATAGAGTAATGCCGTTCACTTAAGCTTTTATATTTATTCCCCCTCCCTCAGGGAGGGGGCTAGGGGGAGGGGATATATTTTAAAACACCCCACCCTAGCCCTCCCCTTCAAGGGGAGGGAAGGGGAGGGAATAAATTATTATGATTTAACTCCTTAACTGATCGGCATTACTTAATAGAGAGTCTTTTTATCGCTTTTTGTTCCCCTTAAAGCAAAAAAAGCCAGTTAAACAGATGCTTAACTGGCTTTTTATGCGAATAACTTTGTTTAGTTTTTCTTCATTAAGAAAACGAATTTGCCGCCTTCTTCTTTTGATTCCATCAGCGTATTGCCTGTTTGTTTTGCAAAAGCTTCAAAATCTTTTACTGCGCCTGGGTCTGTAGCAATAATGTGCAGTACTTGACCTGCATCCATACCTGCTAATGCTTTTTTAGCACGTAAAATTGGAAGTGGGCAGTTTAAACCGCTTGCGTCGAGTTCTTGATCGAAATCAGCCATTGATCTCTCCTGATTAAAAAATGTTAAAAATGTTAAAAATGTTAAAAATATAATTGCTGAGCGTATTAGCAAACAATCTATTACTTATATGTCATGTAGAATTATAACACAACAACAAATCACTAAATCCACACTAAATTCAGCTGATTATACAGAATCTACTTCCATTATGGGTACATTCCATTTATGGGTACATATATATAGTATAAACTGTAGAATTGTTTGTTAAATTGGCTCTGAGATATACTTTTCCCCTAACCTATGCAGGTAAGTTAAGCAATATAATCCTATATACATTATATTCCATGAACTCTTTTACTAAAACTGTGTCTTGAACAATACTTTTAACGAGATAATTAAATATACCCATGCTTCACCGTCTTCTACTTTCCTTATTTTTTTGCTTATTTAGCACAATTTCTTTTGCCAACAACATCGTTTTACCTGATATTGGTGACAATGCAGGAAACATCTCACCTGCCGAGGAATACCGTACAGGTGAAGCGGTTATTCGAAATATACGTCGCGCAGGAGGTGTTCTGGATGACCCCCTTATTCAGGGTTATTTAAATGAACTTGGCTACCGCTTAGTCGCCCCCTCAGAGTCGCAACAACTTTTTCATTTTTTTCTCATTAATGATTCATCGATTAACGCCTTTGCCTTACCCGGAGGTTTTATTGGAATTAATGCCGGCTTAATACTGGCAACAAAATCTGAAGATGAGCTTGCAGGGGTCATGGCGCATGAAATTGCTCATGTCACCCAACGCCACCATGCCCGCCAATATGAACAGGGTGCAAATAATATTCCTATTATTGCTGCTTTAATCGCAGCCATGGTGTTAGGTAGTCAGGATAACGATATTGGGCAAGCGGCTTTAGCATCCGTTGCAGCCGGGTCAGCACAGCAACAAATTAATTTTACCCGAGCAAATGAAAAAGAAGCCGACAGAATTGGTATCAATCTTTTAATCAAGGCTGAATTTAACCCGCATGGAATGGCTGCTTTTTTTGATACTATGGATAAACAATCTCGCCTCTATGGTGACAGCATTCCTGAGTTTTTACGCTCACACCCGGTAAACCCGGCCCGTATTGCAGATGCCAAACATCGCGCTAACAACTACCCAAATCATTTGCCAACAAATTCCACGAGCTACCATCTTTTACGCACACGCTTAAAAATACTTAGCAGTGAAAATAAAAATTCATTACTTAAAGATTTCTCTAGCAGATTAAAATTAGGGAACTATCAAAACAAAGAGGCAACGCGTTATGGTTATGCCTTAGCACTTCAGGCAAATAAAAAACATACTCAGGCTCTGATACAAACACGACTATTATTAAAGAAAAATCCACAGCGCATAGCCTATAACATTTTAAAAGCTCAAATCGAAACAGATGCCCGGTTATATCCTGATGCAATAAAAACATTTCAAAAACTTCTAACTGTTTATCCGGGTAACAACACGATAAATCTTTATTATGCTGAAACCTTACTGAAAGCCGGTAAAATCAAACTGGCATATCAGATCCTGCAAACACAAATTTCTCCTGCTACAACAATACCTGAGTTATACAGACTACTTGCCGAAACTCAGGCAAAGTTAAATAAACCTGCCGATAGTCATCAATCACTGGCAGAACACTATTACCTGCTTGGTCAAACGCATGATGCCATCAAACAGCTGGAAATAAGTTTAAAAATACCCAAAATAGATTTTTATCTAACCAGTCGCCTTGAAGCACGACTAAAAGAATTTAAGAATGAATTACACCAACTCAGCTCAAACTAAAATAATTTAGCTAATCATTTCTGTAGTTCCCACCTGATAAGTATATAAGCATTTATCGATACACTTAAACACGCAACGAACACTTGCGATATATTTTCACATCTGTAATGCTACGCCCAAGTAGTGTGTAACATCTTTATTTTATGCTCTGCCGGCTTAATGCTTCAAAGAGCATAAAACCAAAAATAATATTCTTATAAAAAATGTACAACGAGGAGGAGAACATGCGGAAACCCGCCAAATTCCTAACTACAGCAAGTGCAGTAATCATGCTTATCGGTGCAGCAGCTTTAGCTCCTACCGCCGCTATGGCAGTCGATACTGAACTCGCAGCTAAAGGTAAAAAAATCGCTGAAAATCGTAAAAAAGGTAACTGTTTTACCTGTCACGCTTACAAAGGCGCACACATGGCAGGCAATGTTGCCCCACCCCTGGATGGCGTTAGTAAACGTAAATCTCGTAAAGAAATTTACGACCAGATTACGGATTCGACTAAAGCAAACCCATATACGACTATGCCTCCATTTGGTAAATATGAAATTCTCAGTAAAAAAGAAATTAATGCTGTTACTGAGTGGGTATTATCCCTCTAAATTCATTAAACCGAATAATAAAAATTCTGGAGAATCAAATAATGCAACGTAGAACATTTATGAAAGGCACACTCGCGGCAAGCGGTGTTGCTGTTGCTGTAAGCGCGGGTTTATTAAGCCCACGTGCAGTATTAGCTGCCTGGCCTAAATCGGCTTTTGAATCAAAGTCTGTGACTGACGCTTTAAGTGGCCTGGGTGTAAGCACCACGGCAACAAGTGGCGACATTCAAATCAAAGCCCCTGATATTGCTGAAAACGGTGCGGTCGTGCCAATTACAGTGAAAACATCCATTGCGGGTGCCACATCTATCAGTATTTTGGCTGAAAAAAACGGGAGCCCATTAGCGGCTAATTTTGTCCTGAAAGGGTCTGCGCAAGGGTTTGTTGCAACACGTATTAAAATGCAAAAAACATCTGCGGTTATCGCGGTGGTTAAAGCCGGCGGTAAAGCATACAGCGCACGTAAAGAAGTCAAAGTTACCATCGGTGGCTGTGGCGGTTAATCCCGACTTATCAGGAGAGAATTATTATGGCTAAAAAATCAATTCGTTTACGTGCTTCTAATAAAGGCGGCGTGGCCACTGTGAAAGCATTGATCACACATCCTATGGAAACAGGTATGCGTAAAAACAAAAAAACGGGCAAAAAAATACCGGCTCACTTCATTCAGTCTGTTAGTGGTAAACACAACGGCAAAGAAGTGGTACTGGCTGAATGGGGACCTGCTGTATCTAAGAATCCTTATTTATCATTCCAGTTCGCGGGTGCTAAGAAAGGCGATACGGTTGAACTTACCTGGTCTGATAACAAGGGCGGTTCTGAATCGGCTTCGACTAAAGTTCGTTAAGTTATTTTCTCTTAACTCTAAGAGAATCCCCCAAAGAGGCGAAGTGTAAAAACTTCGCCTTTTTTATTTCTATATTGCTCATTCTTTTCTTACAATACTATGCCGCACAATCGAGTATACTACGCTGCAAAATAAATTTGTTTGGTGAAGAAAAATGAATGAATCACAATTTAATGACATCGTTGACGATATTTTTGTTGAAATTGAAGATGCAATCGAAGAGGTTTGTGATGAAACAGGGGCAGATATTGATTATGAAACTGCATCAGGCATCCTGACCTTAAGTTTCACCAATGGAACTCAAATCATCATTAACCGACAAACCCCGTTAAAACAAATCTGGCTTGCTACACGTCAGGGTGGTTTTCATTTTGACTTTGATAATGCTAGTGAACAATGGCTTTGTAATGACAAAGAACTCTTTGCTGCGTTATCTGAATACTGTTCTGACCAGGCAGATCAAGCCATAAAGCTGGAAACACCTTAATGCCTGATCTTTTACCCTGCCTTGAAATAGAAGCTAAGGACAGTACTCACAGTGTCATCTGGTTACATGGCCTGGGTGCTGATGGACATGACTTTGAACCTATTGTAAATGAGTTAAACTTAACTCTGCCAGTTCGTTTTATTTTTCCTCATGCACCTGAAATGCCGGTTACTATCAACAATGGTCTAAGTATGCCCGCCTGGTATGACATTAGTTCACAGCAAATTGATAGCTTGCAAGATGAAGCTGGAATTCGAAAATCACAACAGGCGATTCTTCATTTAATAGAAAGAGAAATAGAACGCGGCATTGAAAGCGATAACATTATACTTGCCGGATTTTCTCAGGGTGGTGCAATCGCTTTACATACCGGTTTACGTTATGAAAAACCACTTGCTGGAATAATGGGCTTATCGACTTATTTACCATTAATCGATTCGGTAAAAAATGAACTTCATGATGCAAACAGACAAACACCGATCTTTTTAGCTCACGGCGGTTACGATCCTGTTGTTCCCTTCCAGCTTGCCTCGAATACCAGTGCATTTTTAAATAAACTTAACTATGCTACTGAATTAAAAAAATATGAAATGGAACACAGCGTTTGTCCTGAAGAAGTAAATGACATTTCGAACTGGATTAATTCTGTTTTTAACTGATTTTTTGCCAAACCAATATACGATTATTAGCTGGCATTTTAATGTCCTCTATTAAATCTAAGCCAGCGTTCTCCGCTAAAATTTGCAAAGCTTCAAAATCACGAACGCCACTTACTGCATCACGTTGCTTTAACCACTCATCAAAGCGGGCATTACTTTCACTGCTGAATTCACCACCGTAATTAAACGGGCCATATAAGCAAAAATATCCATCTGCTTTCAAAATACGCCCTATTCCCGAAAACATATTCTCTACACTTGACCAGCCCATAATATGCACCGTATTTGCACTGAAAACAGCATCCGTATGTTTTACCGGCCAGTCTTTTACATTTACATCAAGTAATAAAGGACCTTCAATATTTGTCTGTGGAGATTCATCCAGCCACACTTGAATTCCTGTGAGATACTCAGCCTGGTCACTGGTAGTCCAGTTTAATTGCGGAAACTGCTCGGCAAAAAATACCGCATGCTGGCCTGTACCACTACCAATCTCCAGTACGGTTTTAATCTTGCTGAAATACCGCTTAAGCCCAGTAAAAATAGGGATTTTATTTTGTTCACTGGACTCTGCAAAAGGTTTCATTATATTTCCTATGTGCTAACCTATATTAGCATCTGTTGATATATGTCAATATTATTTTTTTTTGCTATTTTTATAGTACAGTCTGATAAACAACATTTCTCTTTGTCTATTACAGGATATGACTTTGCCACTAAAACATTATTTTCTCATTAGCGTTCTTTTTCTTTTCGCCAGCTCATATGTTCATGCTAAACCCAATGGCGAACAATTGTACTCAAACTACTGTTCAGCTTGCCACGGACCTAATGGGCACGGTGGCGTTGGTGTTCCTTTAGCCTTGCCTGATTTTCAGTATGGTGTAACAAATGATTACCTTGAAAAAACAATTCGCCTTGGACGCCCGGGTCGCATTATGCCTGCTTTTACCAAGCTCAGTAATAATGAAGTAAAGGCTATCATTAAACATATACGCAGTTGGGCACCCGGCAAACCTTTTAAATATTCCAATAAAAATATTAATGGTAATGCTCAGCACGGAAAAAAAATCTATGCACAACATTGTGCTTCTTGTCATGGAGCAAAAGGTGAAGGTGGTAAAGGAACAGGTGTAACATTTTCACGGCCACGTGATCTCCCTGTTATTGCACCGGCATTGAATAATCCCGGCTTTCTTGCCGCTGCTCCGGATCTGATGATTAAAACAGCTTTAATGAATGGTCGAGAAGGCACACCGATGCTTTCTTTTTTGAAGCAGGGCTTGTCTGAAAAAGATATTGATGATGTTGTTACTTTTGTTCGCTCTTTTGAAAAAAAATCTCCCACTAATAATACCAGCGAAGAGATTAGCCCATTAATTTTTTATGAGTCACCGAATTCATTAACAGAAACTATTGCAAATATAAAACGTGCAGTGATAGGTAAAAATTTCCGTATCATTCGCGAACAATACCTTAATCAGGGACTGGTAGAAAAAGGTAAAGAAAATAAAAAACAGATTATGATTTACTTTTGTAACTTTAATCTTCTTAATAGTGCTCTCGCAATTGACCCTCGTGTTGGCTTATTTTTACCCTGTCGTATTACTGTAATTGAAGAAAAAGGAAAAGTTACTGTAATGTCAACTAACCCTTTATACATGAGCAGTTTTTTTAATAATGAAGAACTGGATAAATTATGTCATGAAATGCACCAGGTTTATGCCGACATTATTGAGGAATCAACATTTTGAAATATAATAATCTGACAAAAATTATAATCAGCTTCGCTCTGTTCTTATTTATAACAACAAGCCAGGCCGAACAATTAATTATGACCAGAACAAAGCAGTCTTTTCCTGAAGCCATGCTTAAATTACAAGAAACGATACGCAATATTGGTTATACCGTTAGTCGGGTACAACGTATCGATATTGGCTTAACCAAAAGTGGTTATGCGACTGATAAATACCGTATAGTATTTTTTGGTACAGAAAAAGAAGTGTCCTTAATCAGTAAAAAATACCCTCACCTGATTCCATACATACCGTGGAAAATTGCTATATTTGCTGAGCAACAAGATACCTTACTGGTAACTTCAAATCCAATGCAGTTTTCAGATAAAAAACACCCTGATGCAGATAAATATTTATTAAAATGGAAAAAAGATATTGAAAAAATTATGAAGGTTTTACGTGAAAGTGAATAATCTGTTCCTTACACGCAACAATCTCTATAATTGTAATGCGGCTTTCTTCAGGTTCTCTTCTACCTGTCGCTTAAAGAAAAGATAACGACTACTTTGTAAGCTGTTAACTTTCATATTTATTATTGAAGGCGATAAGTCGATATCTGTTACATATATATCATATATCTCTCCACTGCCCCGGTTTTGTAACACCTTACGTACCACTTCCAGATAAAGTTTTGAGCCATATTGCAAGCTGGAAAATTCTTCATTCTCATAAAAAAGTGTGTATGTTGGTTTATCATCAACTAAATCTACAATCACCTGCAAACTGACATACTGGGAGGTTCGTATATATTTATTAATCGCTTGTTCAGATAAAACTTTTTGTCCCTTTCGATCTCGGCGAATCATATAAAACTTAACTTCATCAACTCGTATTGCGGTATCCTGCGAACTTTGTTGTGCCACAAAATGCATACGGTTATGAATAGATTCAAAAAATTTTGTATAGTGTCTTATTAACGTTGACACGTCATAAAAAATATCTTCCTGATACGATAAAGTACCCTTTTCATCTAACACATAAACATCTGCGCCTTCTTTTTTAATTTCATAAAAACATTGTACACAACCTGGTTTGTTTTCATTATAGATAACAGGCAACACATGGCTTTCCAGTGTTTCACTATCAAATACCCATTGCGAATACGTTTCCTGGGGAACAGAAAGATATTTAATTAATTCTTCCTGAGATTCTGTTTTATGGTACTGTAAATTATCATCTTCAAGACTTAAAATATAATATCCCCACTCCACTCCAAGAATAAAGCGTGTCACTGATGCGTATCTTGTTGAATAAAAACATTCATAAACCGCATTAAATAATTGTTCAACCCGTTTAGATATTGAGATACCGCGATAAGAAGAAAAACTACTTGCATTAATTGATGGTGGTCGCCGACCTTTTGAGGGAGGTGCCCATTGCATGTATTCTTTCAAGCATTTCATTAACCCGGAAACACCCCGGTATGAAAAAATCAAAACTTCTTGCCAGCTGGTTAAAAGAATCTGATCAATCGTTACCGTTAAATTACTGTGTCTGGAACCATATTTAAAAGCATCACTCCGTTCACTACTAATATGAGTACCATCTTTTCGATCCAGTAATAACGGATCAATGCCTACATTGATATATGTTGTATTAGCTACAATATTTGCAGTCTGACGATAGTCTTCGCTTGTTCGTTCTTCCAGCACTGCTTTAGAAAAATTATTATCCAGATCTTCAACTAACAACTTTATTTCTTTATCGGTTAAATCTGTATCGTTACTGTATAAACCAACTATCGTTTTTTGATTAATTATTTTATTAAAATAACACCAGCATAATAATTCAACCAAAGTTAGTGAACGCTTTAACGGTTCTGTTATTGCAATTTCCTTTACTGGCACAACACCATTAAATGCGACCCAGAAAGCTGTACCATTTTCAGAATAAAGCTTATGTAATGACAGGTGTGATTCAAATAATTGAGTTGTTATGCCACGATAGACCAGTTCAACTTTGCCTGCTTTACGCTCAAAAGCAGCATAAATTTTTCTACCGAGAACATTAAGGTCAGCCTGACGAATTAAATTTGTACTTTCAACATGTCTATGTGCAAAATTTGAAAGAAATCGATAACTGATCTTAAATTCAGCAATGAGTGAATTTCGTTCTTTTACAACCTGGTTTATTTTCCATTCATTTTTCTTATCCAGCACTTCAACATCTGTTGTATTCCAGCCCCATCTTTTAATCAGTATGTTTAATACCTTCTGTCGCCAATTTTGTTCATCAATATTTGTATAGTCACTCATGCTCTCATTAACTTTAAAATAAAAGCTTCTTCGTGCCAGCATTAAACGGTCTTCATCTCCCGCATTTTTTAAAAAATCTTCCACTTTATTTAACATCATAATGTAAGGATCTAATATATCCAGATCATCCTCACCGTCATAAACTGACTTTTTAAAATACATGCCCAGCATATCTACCTGGGGGAATTCACTGGCATAGGCCTGCATTAGTAATATTTTTAATATACTTTTATAAGGCGCGCTAATACCTTTATACAACAACCATAACGTTGCGCCATAAAACTCATTAGCTTCAATTGATCGCAAACCACCAAAATCAATATGTTCTTTACTGTGAATAAAACGTTTTTCTTTTAATTCGTGAACATAATCTTCATATTGATACTCATGTTCAGGTGGCACCAGCCACCATAAAGGATAACGCCCATGCAATAAAACACTGGTACGATAAAACTCTTCCAGCAATAGACTGTCCAGTGCGCTACCGCTACTTTCATTCGTTAAAAATCCAAGCTCACCTTTGCGAAGTTTTTTCGGGTTAACCAGATAGATGTTTGCTTCTACACCAGATTTTTGCGCCCAATCCTGTATTGCTTGCTTCTTCCCTTCCAGTTCATCAACTAAATCTGCTTTTAATGATTCGTTATGACAAATCCAGATATCAAAATCACTCTTATCGTTATAGGCTATGGTGCCACTGCTACCCATTAGATAAATCGCTTCAATATCGAATTTTCTATAGGCCTTTTTCTTAAATTCAAAACTACGTGAAATACGTTGTGCCAGGTGCAAGGTATCCTGACTTGGAATATATGAGGGAATACCCATGGGTGTTAATTTTGATATATAGCCCGGTAATAATGGATGGTTAACATGAAAAAGTAATGGCAACAACGTCAGGAAATCACGTTGAAAAGTTCGTAAATCTGCATCAATTCGCTTTAAACGCGTATCGTTGATATCCAGAAATCGTTGTTTAATTTCAGAAAAGTCGTAATTTTCTGACGCCTGATTAATTTGTAACTTTTTTCTCATTCCTTATATATCGGCCAGGCTGTGGCTTTCTGAATAAAATATTTTTAATCTATGCTATCAAAAAATAATATGAATAATATTTAACCTTTTAAAAATTGCTTTAAATATAATGACTTAGGCGCTATTCTCGAGCAAGGTTAAATTAAGTATACTGTGTCTTATTACAAAGCTCTGCACACTAAATAATAGTGATACCGAACAAGGAAAGTAGGACCAAATGCTGAAACAACTAAATAACTCAGACTTAAGCCAGATTTTAAAAGCCTGCCCAATGGGACTTGCTTTATCTGATGATAAACAGAACATAACCTGGGTAAATGACACCTTTCAGGGTTATCTTGGTATTTCTGCTGATGAAATTAATGGGCAGAGCATTAATGAACTACCTGAAACACTAAAACCAATTTTTACATCTACAAGCGCAGTCCATGTTCCAGCTAATTCTCTTCGTGATGATCAATGGTTTATGTGTAGCCAGCAACTTATAGATGGTAAAACTGTACATTACATCGCAGATGTTGGACCACTGCATTTACTTATGCAGGAGCGTGAGTTATTGAAAGATAAATTACGTGAAGCATTAGCAATAGATGAAGTCACCGGCATGCCAAACAAGGTTGCCCTGTTTCAAAGTTTGGAACCACAAATTTCACGCAGCCGCCGTTATAACAATCTACTTTCTATTGTCATTATGCAGGTTAACCATCTTGATAAACTCGATGAAGCTCAGGCTGCAAACTTGATGTTACCCATTAGCCAAATGTTAAATGATCAGGTTCGTTGGGCAGATATTGTCGGTAAGCTGAACGAAAGTGATTTTTTGCTTGTATTACCTGAAACAGGGGCAGATGCATGTAAAAATTTAAGTGATAACCTTGGCAAGCGTCTTGGTGAACTGGCTATCCCCGATGGTTTACCCGCTAACTTTAAAATTACTGCACGCTTTGGTTATACCGAATGGTCAAAAGGGGATGATTTGAGTTTGTTAATGCAAAAAGCACGGAAGATGCTGGAAACAAACTAAGCAAACTCAACCTTGAACTCAAAGCTGTTCAATTAAGAAGTTGGAAAATTACTAAATCATGATGGTTTGTTCCCTCCCCTTTAAGGGGAGGGCTAGGGTGGGGTGATTTAATATTATCCCCTCCCCCTAGCCCCCTCCCTAAGGGAGGGGGAATAAATTCAAATGTTATTTCAATAACGCTTTCAGTCGTTCGATTTGTTTTCTAACTTGCTCCGGTGCGGTACCGCCACGATGATTTCGCGCAGCAACTGAACCTTCCAGCGTTAAAACATCAAAAACATCCTGTTCAATAATATCGGAAAATACCTTCAGCTCATCCAACGACATATCTGATAAATCTTTACCTGTTTCAACACCATAAGCGACCGACTTACCAACAACTTCGTGTGCATCACGGAAAGGCATACCTTTTCTCACTAGATAATCAGCCAAGTCAGTTGCCGTTGAAAAACCACTGCGTGCAGCGGCAAACATATTTTCTTTTTTCACTATAATTTGCGGCATCATATCCGCATATAAACGTAAGCAGCCTTTCAGGTTATCTACCGTATCAAAAAGGGGTTCTTTATCTTCCTGATTATCCTTGTTGTAGGCTAAAGGCTGGCCTTTCATCAATGTTAACAAACTCATAAGGTGTCCATAGATGCGCCCTGTTTTACCACGAACAAGTTCGGGTACATCGGGGTTTTTCTTTTGCGGCATAATGCTTGAACCGGTACAAAAGCTATCACCCAAATCAACAAAATCAAATTGAGCTGAACTCCACAACACCAACTCTTCTGAAAAACGTGAAAGATGCATCATAATAAGAGATGAAACTGAAACCAGTTCAATCGCAAAATCACGATCACTCACTCCATCTAATGAATTTTCAGTAATACCATCAAAGCCCAGTTCACGCGCAGTAAATTCACGGTCAATGGGGTATGTTGTACCCGCCAGAGCGGCACTGCCTAATGGCATAACATTAATACGTTTACGGCAATCTGCTAAACGATCGCGATCTCGTAGCAGCATTTCACACCACGCTAACATATGGTGTCCAAAGCTAACCGGTTGTGCTGTTTGCAAGTGAGTAAAGCCTGGCATAATAGTATCCACTTCACGAGCTGCCAGGCTAACCAGGCCTTCTAATAAACGCTTTAATTCAGCATCAATGCTATCTACCTCGTCACGCAAATATAAACGAATATCCGTTGCAACCTGATCATTACGTGAACGCCCGGTGTGTAATTTTTTACCGGTAACACCAATACGGTCGGTTAAACGAGCCTCAATATTCATGTGCACATCTTCCAGCTCGGTTGACCAGGCAAATTGGCCTGACTCAATATCAAGCTTAATGTCATTCAAACCTTCAACTATCGCTTTGCATTCTTCGGTAGTTAAAATACCTATATGTTCAAGCATACGGGCATGAGCAATTGAACCGGCGATGTCCTGTTTATACATCCGCTGATCAAAACCAACTGAAGCAGTAAACACCTCGACAAATTCATTTGTTGGGGCAGTAAAACGTCCCCCCCAAAGTTTATCTGCTGGATTATTTTTTGACTGATTACTCATACTTTACAAACCTGTTTCTCTGCTTAAATAATTACGGGCTGAATAAATGCTATTTTGGGTAAAACCTGTTTTTCGAAGTATAACGTGTTGCCCGCTTGACGCCCAGCGTGTATATATAAAAGGAGTGCTATACTCAATTCAGCCTGACAATAAAAAAGAACATTTTGCAGAAAACTGACTCCGACATAGATAGACTTTTTTTACCCAACTTGTGCGGTATTCGTGCGGTATTTTTTGTCGTGCTCATTGCTGAACTTTTTGCATTTTTCCTCGCCCTCGCTCCAATGGATATTTCTGCTACCCAACGCTGGTATCAGCTTGGCCTGATTTCACTGTTTGTACAATGGTGCGCCTTAGCAAGTTGTTCTATTCTTTGCCTGTTTCGCCCTTATCTGAAGCGATTTTCAAACATAAAAGCAGGTATTATCAGTTACATTATTGTTCTTACGGTTATCTCGGTCGTTACCGAACTGACCTATTACTTCATTTATGCAAACTCTATTGAGCTTTATCCAGCAGGCTGGCATTTGCAATTTTTTCTTCGTAATATTGCCATTGGTGCAATTTTAACCGGTCCGGTTTTACGATATTTTTATATTCAAAACCAATGGCGTCGAAATATACGCGCAGAAACAGAAGCACGTGTGCAAGCTTTACAGTCTCGTATTCGCCCCCATTTTCTTTTTAATAGTATGAATACGATTGCCTCATTAACCCGAAGTGATCCTGAAAAAGCTGAAACAGCAGTTGAAAATCTGGCTGATTTATTTCGTGTCAGTTTAAGTGATGCCCGTAAACAAGTCCGGCTGGAAGAAGAACTTGAACTCTGTCACCGTTATATTGAAATTGAACAACTCCGTCTTGGTGACAGACTGGATATTAAGTGGGATTTAGATGTTCCCAATGATGCACAGGTACCCGCTTTATTACTTCAACCTTTATTGGAAAATGCAATTTACCATGGCATTGAATCTCAAACAAAAGGTGGCTGTATTGAAATCCGGGGTAGACTGACTAACAAGCAAATCGAATTTACTTTAACCAACTCATTACCCGACAAAAATTCAAAACAACGCCAGCATGGTAACCAGCTTGCTCAAGAAAATGTGCGTGAACGCTTAACTGCTCTTTATGCTCATCGTGGAAAACTTGATATTAGTGAAAAAGAAGGTATGTATCAGGTCTCACTACAATTTCCTTATGAACTTCCCAACCAGGTAGAAGAACATGATGATTTTGATCGTTGATGACGAGCAACTTGCTCGTGCACGTTTACAACGCCAGCTTCTGGAAATTAATGCCGATATTGAACTTATTGAAGCAGAAAATGGTTTAATTGCGCTTAAGCAAAGTGAAATACATAATCCTGACATCGTTTTACTCGATATTCGCATGCCTGGTATGGATGGTATTGAAACAGCGAATAAACTTTCTGAATTAAATACCCCGCCTGCAATTATTTTTACCACTGCCTATGATGAATATGCACTTAACGCTTTTGATTCTCACGCAGTTGCTTATCTACTAAAGCCTGTGCGTAAAGAAAAGCTTGAAAAATCCTTACGCTCAGCAAAACAACTTAACCGCATACAGCTGCAAAATATTCTACGTGAAGAAAAAGATCCTAAAGAACAATATCTCAGTGTTCGTATTCATAGTGGTGTAAGAAAAATTGAGCTTAATGATATTTTTTATTTTCAGGCCGAACATAAATACGTCACCGTAAAATATCGAGGCGGCGAAGTATTAATTGAAGATTCATTAAAAAGCCTTGAAACACGTTTTAATGAGACATTTATTCGAATTCATCGGAATGCTTTAGTTTCAAAAAAACAATTAAAGGCCATACGAAAAGATCAACAAGGTCGTTACCTAACAGAATTAAAAGATATTGATGAGAAAATTGAAGTTAGTCGACGACATGTCTCCGCTGTAAGAAATTTTTTAAAGTAATCAATATCCAAGTAATCAGCTCATGTCACAAACAGTTAAAGAGATTTTCAGCATCCTTGCAATTGCATTAACTTTTATTGCATTTATACCGTATATACGCTCTATCCTGCAGGGGAAAACAAAACCACATGTCTTTTCCTGGATAATCTGGGCTTCTGTTACATTTATTGTTTTTCTCGCACAACTTGCAGATAAAGGCGGTGCCGGTGCATGGCCAATTGGTGTTTCTGGCATTATAACGTTATATGTTGCAATACTGGCTTACCTTAAAAAATCAGACATGGAGATCACAAAAAAAGACTGGTTCTTTTTTATTATCGCAATGGCCGCCATACCCTTTTGGTATCTTACTTCCAATCCATTATGGGCGGTAGTGATATTAACAGCCGTTGATTTAACAGGCTTTGCTCCAACTTTTAGAAAGGCCTATAGCTATCCTTATGAAGAACAGTTAATATTTTTTTTCCTCATGGCGAGCCGCAACCTTATTGCCATTATGGCTTTAGAAAACTATTCACTCACTACCGTTTTATTTCCGGCAGCAACTGCATTGGCATGTATACTCTTTATTCAAATGGTAATATACAGAAGAACTATTATAAAAAAGGATTAATATGAACGTAACAGAAATACCGTTTGTTAAAAAAGTAGGAATAGCTCGATCAAAAAAAGGCGAGCTCGAATTACCTTTTAATGTTGATACACACAATCATCTGCAAACAATGCATGCGAGCGCTCAATTTACACTCGCTGAAACTGCGAGTGGTGAACTTTTACAAACATTATTTCCTGAACTGGTTGATAAGGTCATTCCTGTATTACGTGATGCTAAAGTAAAATTCAAAAAACCTGCAGTTAAAAATATACTTGCTTATCCGTCGATTTCTGATGAATCACAAATAAAATTTAATGAACAAATCGATAAAAAAGGCAGAGCATCCATTTCTGTAAATGTTGATATTAAAGATATCGAAGGTACAGTGACATGTGTCGCAACATATAACTGGTTTGTACAGAAAATAGAACATTAAAATAATAAAATCAAAATTAATATGGAAAACTCTCTTAAACATCCTGAACCTGTTTCATTTCTGGAAGCAATTATTTACTGGCTTAAACTAGGCTTTATTAGTTTTGGTGGACCTGCCGGGCAAATTAGCATGATGCACCAGGAGTTAGTTGAAAAACGTCGCTGGATTTCTGAACACCGGTTTTTGCATGCACTTAATTACACCATGGTACTGCCGGGACCAGAGGCACAACAACTCGCAACATACATTGGCTGGTTAATGCATGGTGTTTGGGGTGGAATAGCTGCCGGTGTTCTTTTTGTTATGCCGTCTCTTTTTATCCTTATTGCTTTAACCTGGATTTATCTTTGCTTTGAACATCCCTTTTCCTTATATCGTTTTAATGGCAGGAGTGATTGGTTATATCGGTTCACATTTTGCTCCTGATAAATTTAAAGCTGGCGGTGGTCACGGTAGTTCAAAAGAATCTTATGGCCCGGCAATAATTGATGATGATACCCCGGCACCAGAGCATACAAAATTTAAATGGAGTCGATTTATTGTTTTCATTTTAGTCGGCTTATTCATTGGCGCTGCAGTAATGACTGCACTCACTATGGCCTATGGCTGGCAAGGTACTCTCACGCAGATGAGCTGGTTCTTTACCAAAGCTGCATTAGTTACCTTTGGTGGAGCCTATGCTGTTTTACCTTATGTTTATCAGGGTGGTGTTGAACAATATGCGTGGTTAACAGGCACGCAAATGATTGATGGACTTGCTTTAGGTGAAACAACACCCGGCCCTCTGATCATGGTTGTCGCTTTTGTTGGTTTTGTTGGCGGCTGGAGCAAAGAATTGTTTGGACCTGATGCGCTTTTAATGGCGGGTGCAGCCGGTGCAAGTATTGCAACCTTATATACTTTTTTACCCTCTTTTCTTTTTATCTTACTCGGTGGTCCCGCTGTTGAAGCAACACGTGGAGATATGAAATTTACTGCACCCTTAACCGGAATTACTGCCGCAGTTGTTGGCGTGATCCTTAACCTCGCCACTTTCTTTGCTTACCATGTGCTCTGGCCGCAAGGTTTTGACAATCACTTTGAATGGGTTTCTGCTGTGATTGGTGCAGCTGCATTTATCGCTTTATTTAAATATAAAACAGGAATCGTTCAAGTCATTGGGGCGTGTGCTGTAGTTGGATTAACATACTCTTTATTACTAAGTTAAGAGTGCCCGCGAAAATATTATTATATAAGATACATGAATTAGATTTTCTTTAACAGAATATCCGCAACTCGGAATGAATTTGCATAAATAGTCCAGGTATACGGCACACTGCCTCCGCTTGGCATAAAGCTTCCATCTGTTACATAAAGATTATCAACATCATGAACTTTACAGTCTGCATCTAATACCGATGTTTTAATATCAGTACCAAAGCGGCAACCGCCAGCAACAAGATTAGCAGGGGGTGAACCACTCACACTGTAACGAATATTATCTGCATCCATTTTCTTTAAAACTTTAACTGCTTTTTGACTTAAGTATTCCCCTACCTTTAAATCATGCTCATGATAACCAATACGAATTTTAGCAACGGCAGAACCCCATTTGTCTTTAACTTTGCTGTCTAAACTGACAAAACAATTATCCGTCGGTAACCAGTCATTAAAAACCTCAAAACGTAAATCCTGACTTGTATTAAAGGTAGCTTTTAACTGGCGCTTAAGTGCTTTACCCCAGACAAGCTTGTCATTGTCATCCCACTTAACTGACATCGCTTTACTAATTGCATTTGGATGGCGCAATAAGAAATCGATGGTTCCACCTTTAACTAATCCACCCATTTTTTTATCTTTTATAAAATACCAGTCCTGTAAGCCTCGATTAACAAAAGGGCCCCGCATTTTTAATTGTTCTGCAACCAGTTTATCCAGCTTGTTATAGGTAAATTCACCTGTACCTGAGCCACCAGCTGAAAATAACAAGTTTTTACCTAGCTGATCATGATTATTTCCTAAACCATTTGGATGCTTAGGTCCTGTAGATGCTAATAACAAACGGCTGGTTTCAATTGCCTGGCAAGCAACAACATATATTTTTGCACTGATTGTTTTTTTTATATTATTTTCATCAAAATATTTTACTGCAACGATATTGCCTTTATTGTTACTCTCAAGTTTATAAACTTTTGCATTCGCTATAATTTTACAATTACCCGTTTTTATTGCCCGATTCAATAATGCTGCACGTGAACTCCCTTTTGCCCCACTTGAGCAACCATAACTGCCACAATAGCCGGAGTATTCACAACCGTTACGCCCCATATCAGCTTGCGATAAAATGGCACGTGGTGTTTTTAATGATGTGAACCCTAATTGTTTACAGGCTTTATCAATATGTTTAACAATGGGATGCTCTGTCGTTGCCGGGTAGGGGAATTTTTTAGTCGATCGGGGTTCCTGGTACTTATGTTGCTCTACCTGACCCGAAATGCCTATCTCTGTTTCTGCTTTGGTGTAATAAGGTTCAAGGTCTTCATAACTAATTGGCCAGTCAGCAATATTAGCGCCCTTGATTGGACCAAATTCTGATAACAAACGAAAATCTTCAGGTTTAAGACGATAAAAAAAACCACTCATAAAATTGGATGAACCACCAACAACATTACCATTCCAGAAATCCCAGCCTGATTCTTCCGTAGACTCACCTTGCCAGCTTCCATCCTGATACTGCTCTTCAATAACATGTTTTTCATTTTTTAATTGCGGGGTATAAACGCTACGAACACAACATGCTAACTCATCTTTATAAAAATCTTTTTCTGTTAACCAGGGCCCCTTCTCTAAAATCAGTACTGACTTACCTGCTTTTGCCAGCTCTAATGCAACAGGGCCGCCACCTGCGCCACTACCAATTATGCAAACATCATAATTCTTACTCATGCCTTGATAGTCCTTTTTCTAACTTTACCCAATTTATAATATTTTTTATTTTCAGGTGGTGTTGGAAAACCAGGTTGATGTTGCAACCATTTCCAGCCGATACCATTTGGATTCCCGCCATAAACAGGATCTGTTAATAAGGCTTCAAGCAAATAGGTTAAAATCACAGATAACCAGCGCGCTCCTGCATTGCTGCCTTCTATACGCCTTAATATTTTTTCTCTGGAATCAAAATCAAGCTGAATGAACTTTTTTGAATATTGTTTTTTTGCAAGGTCGTTTAACCAGTCAACTCCATTTTTGATTAGCTTACGATCATCCTCTTCAAAATCCGGTGTATCCATCATTCCCTGAAGATATTCCAATGCATGAATATCTTTAGCGCCTGGCGAATCGACACCAGCTGGAAATAAATGCTCCTGAACTTCGATGATGGTTAACCAGGGATCTTTATTAATTACGGAAGGTGTTATTCGTTTATGATCTCCGGCTAAACCTGATAGAGGATATGCAGCCACCGCTGTTGCTAAAATACGCATGAACTCACGTCGATTTAACAAAGGTTTGTTAGCCATTCAAACTCTTCTTTTTAATTGCCCAACGTTTAAAAAAGGCTTTAAATCGTTTAACTGAATATTTGTGGTTGACCTGAAGTTGTGCAGTATCTTTTGATACAAGAAGTTTTCCGTTGCTTTGGGTTACATACATGTGTGGGTAACCCAATGGTTGTGGAAAAACTTTCAGAAAATCAATATTTTCATTTTCATCACTGACATTCACTTTAAGAAAAACAAATGTCTGATGTAATTGTTTTTTAACGTCAGGATTTTTATTTAAAAATCGATCAAGTAAATGGCACCATTTACACCAGTCACCACCTACTTCAATCAGTATCCTTCGGTTTGTTTCTTTGGCTAACCTGATCGCATCACGTCCATCCTGAAAGGCATCACGCTTTGGGTCATAGTGAACACTGTAATCAGGGAGTTGTGTTGATACGACGAGTTGCTCTGAAATCGCTATTTGAATTGAAATAAAGAAAAGCAATAATACTAAAACTGATTTTTTCATATTAGTCGACAAGCTCTTTAATATACGAAATCACACGATTAAGAAATTTTTCCCCGACCCCAGGGAACAGCCTAAGGGGAAAGAACATAACATTAAAAATATCTTTAGCGTTTAGCTATTTCCCGAATTTTTTTAGTAGATGCCATTATTGCATTATCCAGTTCATCACTATAATAATGTGCGTTGGTGATACCAATAATTGGAGGCACTATTTTTTTGCCTCGTGAATCAACAAGAATGAGTGTTGGCACCATTGAAACATTGTAGTTATCACCGAAATCTTCAGCATCATGTTTTTTTCCATTAAAATCACGAACAACACTTGTACCATCTATTCTTATTTTACGAATGATGACCTTGTTATCATATTCTGAATTACGTAGTAGAGGCTTCAGATAATCTTCTTCAACTTCAATACAAAAAGGACAATGCTTCATAGAAAAAAACATTAAAACAGGAATTTGTTTTTTACTTGCCTCTTCTCCATCCACATCTAAATCTGAACCATTTTTTAATGTCACACGAGGCAGGGAATCTTTTGTTTGAGTGGATAACTCCTGACCGGGTAGCTCTTTGGCTGAGCTATCAATAATCCAGAGTAGAGATAAACCGACGGTAAGCAGCAATATAGCTGACTTAAACTTTTTTGATATAGATACAAACATTAAAAATCTTCTCCAATATGCTGAAGTGGCAAGTAAACATTTCGTGTATTATAAGTGTTTTACAATATTGACTTTAATTAGTTCGATAAATATTATTTATACCCATATAAACACGAGAATCATTCATGCCTGAAGAAATCCTGCGAATTGCAACACGTAAAAGCCCGCTTGCATTATGGCAAGCTCACTATGTCAGCGACCAGCTTAAACACCACCACCCCGAGCTAAAAATTGAGCTGATTACGATGACCACGCAGGGTGACAAAATCCTCGATACTCCGCTGGCCAAAGTCGGTGGTAAAGGCCTGTTTGTTAAAGAGCTCGAGACAGGCATGTTAGAAGGCCGCGCAGATATTGCTGTCCATTCTATGAAAGATGTGCCCGTTGAGTTTCCTTCAGGGCTGCATCTCGCTGTCATTTGTGAACGTGAAGATCCTCGTGATGCTTTTGTCTCTAATAACTTCAAAACGCTCGATGACTTGCCACAAGGTGCACGTTTGGGTACTTCCAGTTTACGCCGCCAGTCACAGATTGCTTCAATTCGTTCTGATCTTAAAATTATGGATCTACGCGGTAATGTAAATACGCGTTTGAAGAAACTTGATGATGGTGAGTATGATGCGATTATCCTCGCTGCAGCCGGGTTAAAACGCCTGGAATTTGAAGACCGTATTACCCAGTTTATTGCTACAGATGTCAGCCTTCCCGCGATTGGACAGGGTGCAGTAGGAATTGAATGCCGCAGCGATGATGCACGAGTTAATAACCTGATTGCCCCCTTAAACCACAATAAAACCCGGATTCGTGTACTGGCAGAACGTGCCATGAATCAACGTTTGCAGGGTGGTTGTCAGGTACCCATCGCAGGTTATGCAGAATTTGATCGTGGTATTATTTTATTACGTGGCCTGGTAGGTCAGGTTGACGGTAAAAAAATTATTCGTGGTGAAATTGCCGGCCCACCTGAAAATGCTGAAGAACTGGGGATGGTTTTAGCCGAAGAACTACTCTCACGCGGTGCAGATAAAATTTTGAACGAGCTTTATGCCAAATCATAAATGACCAAGAGGAAAATAAAACAGCGCATCATGATCACCCGTCCGGAACATCAGTCCGGTACACTAGCCCGGGGTATAAAAACAGCGGGTGGTGAGGCTTTTTTATTTCCAACCTTAGAAATTATTCCTGCTGAACTCTCAGATAAGAATAAAGAAAAAATTCAACAAATTAACCAGTACGACATTATTATATTCATTAGCCCAAATGCAGTAGAACATGGACTTAATCAAATTCAGGCTATAACAAATTTATCAGAAAATGTCCTTCTTGCTACCATTGGTCAGGGCAGTGCAAAAGCCGTAAATGCCAGACTTGCAAGACAGCCTGATATTTTCCCTGAAAAAGATTTTAATAGTGAAGGGCTACTGGCGACAGACGCTATGCAAAATGTCGCCAATAAACGCATTTTAATCATCCGCGGTAATGCTGGTCGCGAGTATCTAAAACAAACATTGCTACAACGCGGTGCAGATGTTGAATATCTTAATGTCTATCAACGAATTAAACCCACAACCAATACCTCAGATTTAGAACAACATTTGCAGAATAATCAGATAGCCGCTATTGTCATTACTAGTGTGACAAATTTAAAAAATTTACTTGAACTGACACCTGATAAAGTCACATCGCACCTGTTACAGGTACCTTTAGTATTGATTAATAAACGTCTAGTTGATATTGCCAGAGAGACCGGATTTAACAGTACATTATTAGTCGCAACAGAAGCCAGCGATGACGCACTTATTGAAACATTAAAAAACAATTATTTATTGTAACGGAAATAACATGACAGACGCTGATAAACAATCTGCTGAAAATAAAACTTCGCAAACAACAAAAACCGGGCATAAAGATGTCACAAAAAAAAATATTGAGAAAACAACAGCAGGTAAAAACACGATTAAACCCGCAGCATCCAATGCAATTGTTTTCATATTAATATTTTTTGTTTCTATTGCCACCCTTGGTGGCCTTTACCTGCTATGGGAAAACCAGCAACAAATTTCAATTAAACAACACCTATCCAGTCAAAGAATCGATCAACAAATATCTACATTAAAACAGCAACAATCAGAAATCACAGCACAAAATGAAGAACAAATTAATAACATTCATTCTTCTCAGGAAAATTTACGCCACAATCTGACAAATCTTATTCGCAATAATCAACATTTGCGTAACGACTGGTTAATGGCTGAAGCTGAATATCTTATCCAGTTAGCAAACCACCGTTTATTACTTGAAAAAGATGTAGCAACCGCGTTAGTTGCTTTAAAAGCAGCTGATACCCGCCTGGCGGAGGTGGCCGATCCTGCTTTATTGAATGTTCGAAAAATTCTGGCAAATGATATACAAACATTAAATAATATTCCAACTATCGATTTAGCTGGACTATCCGTTACCCTGAGTGCACTAAGTAATAATATTCCTAACTTACCCTTACGTACACCCGATCCTAAAACACATAAAATTAACCAGGCTGAAAAAACACCTGCTTCATCGGATATTAAAAACATTCAGGAACTTCCTGCCGCTATCTGGAAAGATATTAAAAGTCTTATTATTATTCGCAATCATCAAAAACCACTACAACCTCTACTTGCACCAAACCAGCATTTTTTCCTGGTACAAAATCTTGCTTTGTTATTAGAGCAATCACGGCTGGCATTATTAAATGGTCATAATGAAATTTATCATGAGCGCTTAGCTACCACTGAAAAATGGATTAAGCTATATTTTGATACTGAACATAATGTCACACGTAACATGCTAGCCAGTATTGCTGAACTACAAAAGTTTGATATTGATCCCCCTTTACCTGATATTTCTTCAACCTTTTCTGCGATTAAAAAATACCGTACCCAGGGCCAGCGACCTGAAGCACCTGTTGCAAAGGTTAAAGAAAAATCATGAGATATTTATTTAGTTTCTTTGCCATTATATTTATTGCGGTAAGTGCAGGATTACTTGCGCATGAAGATTCGGGTTATGTCTTATTTGGTCGAGGCTACAATACCCTGGAAATGAGTTTATCACTATTTTTAGTTTTACTTTTTCTCAGTTATATTTTTGGTTATGTATTAGTACGATTTATTTTACGTACCTGGACCATGCCTGAACAACTTAAGCAATGGCGCTTTTCACAACAAGCCGCAAAAGCCCGTAAAACATCTTTACAAGGACTAATAAATTTATCGCAAGGGCAGTGGAAAAAAGCTGAACGCTTATTAACTCGTGCAGTTAAAAATAGTGATATGCCATTCTTAAATTATCTTTCAGCAGCTAAAGCCGCACAAAAACAAAACGCGCCTGAACGCCGCGATCACTATCTGGCACTCGCACATAAAAGCATGCCCGCTGCAGACTTTTCAGTAAAGCTAACACAAGCTGAATTACAATTTGCACATGGTCAGAACGAACAAGCTTTAGCTACCCTGGTTCACTTGCATAGCTTATCACCTAAACATCCTCACATAATGGTGCTGCTATGTAAGTTATACCAACAATTAAAAAGCTGGGACGACCTCAGAAAATTATTACCGCAACTGCATAAACACAAAGTTCTGTCTGAAAAGGAATTACTTAAAATTGAAAAAGAGACTTATGTTGAGCTTATTCAAATAGTAAATGCGAACCCGGTTAGAGATAATCAAACCAGTAAAAATAATGATGCTGAGAAACTACATCAGTTATGGAAAAAAATCTCACGTGAACTAAAAAAAGATGCCTATTTAGTTGAAATTTACTGTAATAAGCTTATTCAACTTAATGAAAATGATGAAGCCGAACTTATTCTTAGAAATGCTCTACGCAAAGAATGGCAACCTAATCTTGTAAAACAATATGGCATGGTAAAATCATCTCAACTTGAAAAACAATTAACGTTTGCTGAATCATTATCAAAAGATCATGATAACCACCCGTTATTATTACTCACATTAGGCCGGTTGTGTATGTATAACGACTTATGGGGTAAAGCACGCGCTTATCTTGAAGCAAGCATCGGTAATAAAGAACTACCGGAAACCTATAAAGAATTAGGTTTGTTAATGGAATATCTTAATGAGCCAAATCTAGCTGCTGAATATTTCAAAAAAGGGTTGTTTCTTAATTAACATCAGCTTCATATAATAAAAGAATGTCAACAGGTAGCCCGGATGAAATGTAATGTAATCCGGGGAAACAAATTTAAACTCTCACTCTCCCGGATTTCGCTTCAACCAGACTACATTGCTCTCTTTTTACAAAATTTCCTGTTATAAGTGACCAGGAGAACGCGGGGACAACGTACATTTCTTATACGCGGCTCAAGTTAATTTAATTTACTTTGCAAGGTAAAGAAATTTTAAACGTCGTGCCCTTATCCGCATCAGTCACAAATGTAACATGACCATTGTGAGCATCCATTATGTGCTTAACAATTGCCAGGCCTAAACCTGTTCCACCAACCTTGCGGGTTAACTTTGATTTTGACTGGGCAAATTTATTAAATACCAAAGCCTGAAAATCTTTTTCTATTCCCGGGCCGTTATCAGAAATACTAATTATTATCCTGGAATCCTGTTTCTCAACTGTAACTAAAACTGTTTCATGCTCGGGTGAATATTTAATAGCGTTTGATAAAAGATTTGTTATTGCCTGCTTAATCCGACGAGCATCTGCTTTAATATAAATAACATCTTCATCATTAATCATCTCCAGTTTCACATTATGCATTAATGCATGTTGTATATTTATTTCAAGCGTATCTTTTATCAGGGAGATGATTTCTATTTCCGAAAAATGAAATGACATTTCGCCGGCTTCCATTTTTTGTACATCCAGTATGTCATCAACTATTTCCCGCATAATTAAAGCATTATCGAATGCTCTGCTGGCTAAATGTTTACACTTTTCAGGTTCTTTTTCACAAAATGTTGATTCAGTATACATTTCCAAAAAGCCAAATATTGAAGTTAAAGGAGAACGAAGATCATGATTAAATAAAGAAAACATTTCTTCCTTTGTTTTCTCCGCACTAATCCTTCTTTTTTCAGCACGCAGCAATAAAACAATCATTAAAATACTTCCCATAATAAACAGGACATGAATAATGAAACTGAAATCTATAATGTTTTGACGATATTCTGAAAACAGTGTGGCTTCATGGAAATCTACCAGGTTCCAGACTGAATTTTCAACTGGTGTTGAAAATAACTTTCGCTGTTGTTCTTCTGCGGTCAGTCGAAAATCATCACGATTGAGATTTTTCCTTGTTCCTTTTTCAGTAATCTCAATGAGGTTTTTTATATTCTTGTTAATCAACATTAATTCATGTTGTGGGGTACTTGATAACTCTAATAGTCGAAATAAAAAATCAGGTACAAAGCTAACAAATAAAAGACCACCATTTGTATCATTTTTTTTATTACTACCCGCATAACTCCAGGGTACAATAATATCTATATGGTACGCATGATCATTAGGATGAATACGAATAGGCTGTGCTATTCCCTGAGCATTAAGTTTTAAATCTTTAAGACAAAGCTCACCAATATATTCACCAAAATCATCCGTATGTGGAATACCTTCTCGATTGGCAATAGAAACTGCAAAGTAACCAGGGAATGACTCAGCTACCTTTTTTTCCAGTTGGATTTTTAAAACTTCGTTATAGGGTGATAAAGCAAGACGGTGAATTAGTTCTGCTTCATTCCTGGCAAAGATGCCAAGAAGACGTTGCTGATTTTTAATACGTTTACTTATTTCACTTGCGACAATTGTCGTAGTTGATTGTGCAATCTGATGATGAGCATGCTCAAATTCACCAATACGTTCAAAAGCATTCCAGACTACAAATATGCAAACAATAACAGGAACTAATACAATGTAACCAATTGACCAGCGTGTTGAAGAAAGCAATTCATTCATTTTAATATGCATCAATTACATATTAGACTAGTTCTTAATTCATTTATAGCCTTTCAAAAAAGCTATATATCTGACTAAAACAGGATGTTAATCCTTCTGATATTCAAACGCATCAGAAAAATAATGCTCTAAATTCAGGCCATTTTTTACAAACTCATCTCTACCCGCATAAACCATCACGGGTGGACCTGAACCATAAATTTCATACTGACTTAAATCCGAATAGTCGTCCATGATCGCGTTATGAACGTAACCGGTACGACCCGTCCAGTTATCATCTTTAGTTGGCTCAGATAATACAGGTGTATATCGAATAAGTGGATTTTGTTTTGTCCATGATTGTGCCAGCTCATCCATATATAAATCTTCTTTCGTACGCACACCCCAATACAAATGAATCGGGCGTTGCATCCCCGTTTTTAGCGCATGCTCGATCATCCCTTTTACTGGAGCAAACCCGGTTCCACCGGCCATTAATATAATGGGACGTTCAGAATCTTCTCGCATATAGAAGTTACCAAAAGGTCCTTCAATCCTTAACATGTCTTTTTCTTTCATTTCATCAAACACTTCACCCGTAAATTGTCCATCCGGGATGTGTCTTATATGCAACTCGATAAATTCATCATCATGAGGTGCATTTGCCAAAGAAAAACTGCGATGCTTGCCATTTTTAAGTAAAAAATTAATATACTGTCCGGCAAAAAATTGTAGCCGTTCTGTTTTTGGTAAAAGAAGTTTAATTAAAATTACATCATGATTCAGTTGTACTTTTTTATGTACTCGACAAGGTAAAATTTTCACCTGAATTTCATCTGTTGCCAAAACTTCTTTTGATTGAATGACCAGATCACTTGTTGCTACAGCTTGACAAAAAAGTGCATAACCTTTGTTATAATCATCTTCTGACAAACCATCGGGTAAACCATCAGGATAAGAAACCGTACCTTCAAGTAGTTGTCCCTTGCAGGCCCCACAGCCACCGCCTCGGCAACCATAAGGTAATGCGATACTTTGACGAAGTGCAGCATCCAGGACGGATTCTCCTTCTTCAACCTGAAAAATATGATCGGTAGACTCGATATGAACGGAATAACTCATTAAAATACTCAACTTATTTTATAACGCGGAATTATCCCCTAATGGCTGACAAAGATAAACCTTTTAAAAATATCGTTATCGTAGGATGTGGCGATATAGGACAACGTGTCGCTAAAATCTGGCAAAAGTCAGGAAAAGCTGTATATGGCATCGTTCGTAGTGAAACAGCGATATATAAGCTTAAACAACTACAAATCCACCCTTATCAGGCAGATTTAGATAAGTTAGATGATCTTAATAATCTACCCATTAAAAACTCACTACTTTATTATTTTGCCCCACCCCCCACTAAAGGTGTGGACGATACACGTATGGCTCATTTTCTGAATAACCTCGATAAAAACAACCTGCCTGCTCATCTGATTTACATCAGCACTTCCGGTATATATGGTGATCAGCAAGGCCATCTCATCGATGAACAAACCCCAGCTAATCCGCAGGTAGATCGCGCTAAACGTCGTTATCATGCTGAACAACTATTAGAACAATGGAGTAAACAAACCTCGGTAACCATCACCATTTTACGGGTAGCTGGGATTTATGGACCAGGCCGCCTGCCTTTGCAACGGTTAAAAGATCAAATTCCTATGTTGTTTGAAAATCTGGCACCACAAACTAATCGTATTCATGCTGATGATTTAGCTCAAATTTGTGTCGCAGCAGCAACAAAAAAAGCTGCTGGAGAAATTTATAATGTATGCGATGGTACAAACAGTAACATGACTGAATATTTTAATACCATTGCTGATTTTTGTGGCCTGGCTCGCCCACCACTGGTTGACTGGCAAGAAGCCGAAAATACCATAAGCAAAGGTATGCTTTCATATTTAAAAGAATCTCGAAGAATGGATAACTCAAAAATGATAAATGAACTAGCTGTGCAGCTTAAATACCCAACCTTAAAAGACGGGCTTAAAAGTTGTTTGTAGGTCACCTCATAGTGCCCCACACCAAAATAATTTAGAGGGTATTCAAGCCGACGCGGCGATCATATTTTTATATTCAACTATTAGACTAATACAAATATATTCA
The DNA here is from genome assembly GCA_964654445.1 of uncultured Thioalkalispiraceae bacterium. Classification (GTDB taxonomy): domain Bacteria; phylum Pseudomonadota; class Gammaproteobacteria; order UBA6429; family Thiohalophilaceae; genus JAGLTQ01. Next base: position 1,841 of record CAZZIS010000007.1, on the reverse strand, counting down.
CATCACAAAATATGTATCTACGATAAAATTAAAACGTTTGCAGAATACCGCGTCGGCTTGAAAGCCGACCTACAAAAACGCCAAGTGATTTTTATTTTATTTCGGCGGGTAATTTTTCAATATTTCTGCAACAAGATCTCTTACCATTCTGCTATAGGTTTCTGGCGTTGCACCTTCATATAAAGAATAACCTAAGGAACCTCGCCATATCAGTTTATTAGTTTTTGTAGAAACCACATCAATAGTTAAAATAAGTATATCGATACTGCTTGTTTCACCAACAGGAACATTAAACCCAAAACCAGCCGCTGAATAACGACTGGATGTACCAAAACCAATGGAAACCACACCTGTATCCTGTGTTTCAACTTCCTGTCTGGTGTCCAGGTAATACTTTATTTCTAACTCGGCTTTACCTTTTAATTTTTCAAAACCTTTGTTTGTTAATGTTCTTTCAAGCTCATTTACTACTCTTTGTTGCATAAATGGACTATCGATTCTTGTATCAGGTGAAACTCTTACAGGTTTTTTATCAATACTATATGTTGTATATGAGGTGAAATTAACATTTTTATCGTAATCAACATTTACAACTGAAGCGCAGGCCGACAGCATTAAAGATATAAATATAATAATAAAAATACGCATAATTTATACTCCTTTTAGTGCGGCTAATATTATTATAGTTTATATTTCAGGAAGCACGACTACGTTTACTTCTTAACCATTTAATTAAAGGGTCCCACTGCTCAAGATCCTGCCAGACTTTTGAGGGAGGCATTTCAAAAACACCAACACCTTTGTCTTCTGCATGAATATAATTTTGCGTATCACGTAAAGTGGTAATAAAAGGAATTTTTAAACTTTTAAGAAATGCATACAAGGCATGGTAACTTAATGTGTTTTCACGAACACGATTTGCTATTACCGCAACTTTTGTTTCTTTTCGTGAAACACGCGCACTTGTTAATAACTCTTTGATAAAATTTGCAGCAGCACGAATATCGATTGGGGAAGGTAATACAGGAATAATGATTGTTTCAACGCGTTTAACTAAACCTGCAAGTTCACGGCCTTCAACCCGGGCAGGAACATCCATTATAACAATTTCAGTATCTTTGGAAAAACGCACCGCTTCTTTTGTTGCATTTATCCCTGTTATTTCAGGCAATTTTCGTGAACGGGCTTTTAACCAGTCTAAACTTGAACCTTGGGGATCAAAATCAACCAGGGTGACTTTTTTCTGTTCATATGAAGCATAATAACTGGCAAGATTCGTTGCGATAGTACTTTTACCGCAGCCCCCTTTAGAATTTAATATCATGATCTTGCGCATATTCTATGCCTTATATAAAAATCAAAAGCATCTCACCGCAAAGGCGCAGAGAACGCAAAGAAAAACAACATCACTCACTAAGTTTAATTCAATACCCGATGTAATTTTAATATTAATTTATTTTTCTCTTTCTCAGCGTTCTCTGCGCCTTTGCGGTGAAATATTTAAATATCAATTCCTAACTCATCCCACATTGCATCAACACGTTTTTTAACTTCATCGTCCATCATAATGGGTTCACCCCATTCACGATCAGTTTCGCCTTCCCATTTATTGGTAGCATCCATTCCCATCTTGCTACCTAAACCTGAGACGGGTGAAGCAAAATCAAGATAATCAATCGGTGTATTTTCAATTATGGTGGTGTCACGTGCGGGATCCATTCGTGTTGTCATTGCCCAAATCACATCATTCCAGTCACGTACATTGATATCATCATCGGTGACAATAACAAACTTGGTGTACATAAACTGGCGTAAGAACGACCACACACCTAACATGATAC
>CAZZIS010000006.1:0-63192 GCA_964654445.1 uncultured Thioalkalispiraceae bacterium | reverse complement strand
TAACCTGCCTGCCGATCTTAATTTAATTAATAAAATGGTTATTATGGAAACATTCAGTATCTTATTTATTCTTGCTTTACTGCTTTCACTTATTATTCAACTCTGGCTTTCGAACCGTCAATCAAAAGCCGTTTTATCAAATCGAGCGTCTGTACCGAATGACTTTTCGGAGCAAATCACACTGGAACAACATCAAAAAGCAGCTGATTACACCATGGCTAAACTGGCAATAAATAAAATTGAGCTGGTTTATGGGGCTACTTTGCTTCTTGCCTGGACCCTGGGTGGTGGCCTGAATTTAGTTGATAATTTATTACGGGAGCTTGCCTATGGTGAAATTATTACAGGACTTGCGGTGATTTTTAGCATTATGTTTATTTCTGCCATTATTGATTTACCTTTTACACTTTACCGTACATTTAAAATAGAACAACGTTTTGGTTTTAATCGTATGACTGCGATTCAATTTATTAAAGATATGATTATGCAAACAACCCTTACCCTTATCCTGGCAGTGCCTCTGATAGGTGGGATATTATGGTTAATGCAAGATGCTTCTCCCTTTTGGTGGGTTTATGTATGGGCAGTATTACTCAGCTTTGGGCTTTTAATCTCATGGATTTTCCCTACCTTCATTGCACCACTTTTTAACAAATTCATGCCTTTAGAAAACAAGGAATTACGTGATCGCATCACCACATTAATGAATCGCTGTGGTTTTGCCAGCAATGGGATCTTTGTTATGGATGGTTCTAAACGTTCAAGCCATGGAAATGCATACTTCACAGGCTTAGGCAAAAACAAACGCATAGTCTTCTTCGACACTTTGCTTGAAACACTCGATCCTAATGAAGTTGAAGCCGTGCTCGCACATGAACTAGGACATTTTAAACATCACCATGTTCGTAAAGGTCTTATTTTAAATGCCGTAATCACACTCGTTGGACTCGCTATACTTGCGTGGCTCATTAAACAGGATGCCTTTTATCATGCACTGGGGGTCAGCCAGGCTTCCACCTATATGGCATTGATTTTATTTAGTATGGTAATGCCGTTATTAAGTATCTATCTGCAACCTTTATTGTCTTACCTTAGTCGTAAACATGAATTTGAAGCTGATGATTTTGCTGCAGAACAAAGCCAGCCGCAAACGTTGATTAAAGCCCTGGTTAAATTGTATCGCGATAATGCAAATACGCTGACCCCGGATCCATTATATTCAGCTTTTCATGATTCTCACCCACCTGCTCCCGTGCGTATAGCCCATTTATCAGCTAAAATAAGTTAATATTCATCGATAAAATATTATAATTTAAGGATAGCCAGAAAGATGACTCGTATATTCATTTATTTTAGTCTTGTCAGTAGCCTTGTTTTTATATCGGCTTCAGCTAATGCCAATATTCAAAATGGTAAAGAGCTACATGACAGCAACTGCACAAGCTGTCATATTTCTATGCAAGGTGGTGATGGTTCTGGTATTTATACACGAGAACATAAACGTATTGAATCATATCCAGCATTAATAAAACAGGTAAAACGCTGCCGTGACAGCCTTGGTGTTCCCTGGCCCGATGAACATGTTAATGATGTTGTTGAATATCTTAATAGCACTTTTTATAAATTCAATAATTAATCCATTGATGTTTATCTATGAGCAATATTATCTAACGACTTTAAACCCGCAATTTTTCACTGAATACATATTCACAAAACACCTTACTGAAACACCCACAATACATGCCTGATATTGAGCAACAACAAGGTACGGCTATTGCTGCGTTCCGCCGCTATACCCTGGTAAAAGATCTGAATAATAAGCTGTTTAAATGTCAGCAACGTAAATCCGTTGGCCAGGTGGTCTGTGGAGATGTTGTTTTCTGGCAAGCAGAAGATGCAGAGACAGGTGTCATTACATCAATTAAACAACGTCACTCTATCCTGCAACGTCCCGACATTAATGGCAACTTACGTATTATTGCTTCGAATATTGATCAGGTTTTTATTGTCGTTGCACATAAACCTGAACTTAATGAAGGACTGATTGATCGTTATCTTGTTGCAGCTGAAAACAATCATTTAAAACCTGTGATTTTATTAAATAAAATTGATTTGTTTGATGAAAAACAATTTTCTGATTTAAAGCAGCGTTTGCAACTCTATCAAAATATTGGCTACTCCGTTCTTTATACCAGCGCAAAAAAAGAACACGGATTAGACTCATTAACAGAACTTTTAAAAGACAATAGTAATATCTTTGTTGGACAATCCGGTGTGGGGAAATCATCATTAATCAATACCCTTCTTAAATCAGATGCTCGTATAGGTGAAATTTCCGACGCCACAGGGAAAGGTAAACATACAACCACAACCGCTTATCTTTACCCATTGGAACAAGGTCTCGGGCATATTATTGATTCACCGGGTGTACGAGAGTTTGGCTTAACAAAATTGTCAGAAGAAGACGTTCTTGAAGGATTTAAAGAATTCAGACCATACATTGGTTATTGTAAGTTTAGAAACTGCGCACATAAAAAAGAACCAGGCTGTGCACTACTTGACGCGTTGCAAGATGGAAATATAACAGAGCAACGCTGGAAAAGTTACCAACGAATTATTGATTCATTGAATGAGGCTCGATACTAATAAAGAATTAATGCGTTACTTGATTATTAACTTTTGAGCTGCCTTCACTTTTAGCAATTGAATCAACTGTTGCTTGGTTCATTACAATGATATTTATTCTTCTATTGGCAGCACTATTAGGGTTTTTTTTATCATACAAAACACTCGATGCCAGACCAATAACACGCCCTACCTGTTTAATTGGCATTCCACCTTTAACCAGTTCTCGCCTTGCAGCATTAGCACGATCACTGGAAAGCTCCCAGTTGCTATACTGTTTTCTGAGAACTTCACCATCAACCGTTTCATACTCAATAATTCCTCTACCAAAAGTGGATGCATCGGTATGTCCCGTAATACTTATTTTATTCGGGGAATGTCTAACAATTGTTTTTGCAATTTCGCGTAAAATAACACGAGTATAGGGTTTTAGTTTTTCGCTACCAGCAGAAAACATTGGACGATTTTTTTTATCTATAATTTGAATACGCAAACCTTCAGGCGTAACTTCCAGAAGTATTTGATCTTTAAATTCATTGAGCATATCACTTTTCTCAATGGTTTCTTTTAACTTGGTCATTAATTGATCAAGAGCTACTTTTTCTTTTTCAGCTTTTTCAGCTTTTTCCTTTGAAGCAATTATTTCCTGCTTTTTTTTATTCGTTATATCATCAGGGATGATCATGCTTTCTCTTTTTTCAACCACAGACTGCTTATTAAGTTTTTCTCCTTCTCCATGAGGTATTTCTTTAGTTCCACCAAGTTTAATCATACTGGTACTTGCACCACCAGGACCAATCAGTGGCGATGGTGCTTTAAACATTTCAGATATGCCACCACGCATTGCTTCATCACTAATACCAAGCAACCAGAGTAAAAGGAAAAATGCCATCATTGCAGTTACAAAATCTGCATATGCGACTTTCCAGGCACCACCATGATGACCGCCACCCTGGACGATCTTTTTGATGATTATCGGTTGTTTTTTGTCGTCAGCCACTTAATGAACGTTAAGCCTCTGCAGCATCATTGCCGGTAGAAGATTTTCTACCTTTTACATAGTCTTCCAGTTCCATAAAACTGGGTTTTAGATCACTTGTTAGTGCTTTACGACCAAATTCAACTGCAATTTGTGGTGTATAACCATTTAAGGTTGCAATAATGCAGGTTTTTGCACAACCAAATATTAGACCTTCTTCTTTTGCCTGTACCTCCATAGAGGCAGCCATCGGCCCGGCAAAACCATAACCCATTAAAATACCCATAAAGGTACCTACCAGTGCAGCACCAACATGATGACCCAGTACTTCAGGTGGTTCACTTATGTAGCCCATAGTAATAACAACCCCCATTACTGCTGCAACTATACCAAATGCCGGTAAGCCATCAGCCATAATCTGTAATGCATGACTAGGGGCCTCTGCTTCGTGATGATGAGTATCCAGCTCAAGATCCATCAAACTTTCTAATTCAAAAGCATTCATATTTCCACCCACCATCAGGCGTAAATAATCACAAATAAAATCAATTAAATGATGGTTTGCCAATAACTTTGGCACTTCCTTAAATATTTCACTCTCTTGTGGCTCTTCAATATCATCCTCCAGAGCCATTAAGCCTTCTTTACGTGCTTTGGAAAAAAGTTTAAACATTAAACCTAATAATTCCATATAGGTTTCTTTTTTATATTTTTGACCTTTAAGGAGTGCTAATACACCTTTAATTGTGCCAAAAACCACTTTTGACGGGTTAGCAACAATAAAAGCTCCTATAGCTCCACCTAAAATAATCAGAATTTCAAATGGTTGCCATAACGCACCGAGCACACCACCCGATGCAATATAACCAACAACAATTGAGGCGATTGTAATAACAAGCCCAATAATAAATTTCATTTTTCTAAATAAATCCTAAATAAATTGGCTTTTAACTAATTATGTTAATACCTTATCACGGTAAACATTACAAATTATATCGACCAATCATTATATTTACTTTAGAAAATTATTAACCTGACCGATATATTCATCAGAACTTGTACAATTTTAATAATATCTGTACAAAAACAGATATACACTTATTTAATTAGCACATTAAAATAACGGGAAATAAACACTTCGTTAATAAAATTTTGACTGTATTGAGTATTGCATGGATAAAAAGAATATTAATAAATGGTTAGAAATTTCAGAAAAGCAACCTGTGCCTGTACTTAAATACACGATTAAAGAGTTACGTCATTTATGTCGGCAAGAAGAAATTCCTTTAAAAGAAATTACCCATGTTGTTGAACGTGATCCCGGTCTGGTTGTACACATCTTACGTAGTTCAAATAATCGACCTAAAGGTCGTTTGTCCTCAGAAATTACTCATGTAAACCAGGCCTTCAGGCTAATGGGAACTGATCAGTTAACCCAGCTACCCGAAGCATTACCTGCTGTCGGTGATGTATTAAACGACAAATCTAAAATAAGATTATTAGAAACATTCAATCGAGCCTATCATGCCGCACGTTTTGCAACAGACTGGGCAGCTCTACGCCGTGATATGACACCGGACGAAGTTTTTGCAGCTGCTCAGCTTCATTTTCTTGGTGAAATGATCCTTTCGATACATGCACCTGAGTTACTCGATAAAATTTCAAAATTACGCATTGAAGATCATCTTACTTCTGAAGAAGCTCAGTATTTAGTATTAGGTTTTACATTAAATGAACTCACGCAAAAAATTGCTGAAAAACAACAATTTCCCAGCCTTGTCACTGAAGCACTATCATCCGAAAATGCAAAATTCCCACGCGCATATGGCATTATGCTTGGTGTTCAACTTGCCCGTAATATTACTCATGAAGGATGGTATAGCGAGGGCACATTTGAAATTCAAAAACAAATTGCAGAATGGATGGACATTTCTGTTGATGAGGTTATATCACGCGTACATGTTATTGCCGCTGAAGTTGCAAGAGAGATTCCACAGTATGATACGCCACCTGCTGCACGATTCCTGCCACTTATTATAGAACCTCCGGAAGAAATAACTGAAGACGATAATAATAAACATCATACTCATGATGCTGCAATTTGTTTAATTCCACAATTATCAGTATTACGTGAAGCTGTACAAATGATGACTGAATTTTCACCTAAAGATCTCACTTGCGATAAGTTTATTCAGCATATTGTGGCGACTATGCATGATGGTGTAGGGTTAAATCGTGTTGTATTTTGTCTTTACGATGAAGAAGAAAATTTATTACAGGGACATGAATTAAAAGGTGCCGAGAATGATCCTGTATTTAATCGTTTTAAAATTGAGGTAGGTGATTCAAACCTCTTTTCACATCTTATATCAAAACCACAAGCTGTTTTAATGAATGAATCAACCCGGGGGAAATTCTGGCCGCTTGTACCTGCTGAATTTCAAAAACTGATCGAAACTAATTCTTTTATAGCCATGTCTATTTTTATAAAAAATAAACCTTATGGTCTTTTTTATGCAGACAGACGAACTTCAACATGCCAAATTGAGGATAGAAGTTACAATTATTTCAAAACACTTTGCACACATGCAACGAAAGTATTAGAACAGCTGTCTTAAACAAGCATATTTATTATCTACCAGGAAAAAACTAGAAATTTTGTCTGCCAGAAAATGCACGGGAAAGCGTTGTGCTGTTTACATACTCAAGCTCACCACCTACGGGAACACCATGTGCAATACGACTTGCGGTAATGTTACGCGAGTTTACCATTTCACTTATATAATGTGCCGTCGCTTCACCTTCAACAGTAAAGTTAGTCGCTAATACCACTTCTTTTACTTCACCTTGATCAAGACGATTAGCCAGTAATTCAAGACCTATTTCTTCCGGACCAATACCATCCAGTGGTGAAAGGTGTCCCATTAAAACAAAAAACAAACCTTTGTAGTCTGTTGATTGTTCAATAACCTGTACATCAGACGGTGACTCAACAATACACAGCATTGTTCGATCACGATTAGGACTTATACATATGTCACATAGTTTCTGTTCGCTCAAACTTCGACACTGTTCACAATGCCCCACTTCCTTTACAGCTTTAGCCAGTATAATACTTAAATTTTCTGCGCCGAGACGATCACGCTCGAGCAAATAATACGCCATGCGTTGAGCAGACTTTGGTCCTACGCCGGGTAAACAGCGCAATGCTTCAATCAATTGATTAACAAGTGAACTACCGGACATAAGCTAGAAAGGCAACTTCATTCCACCAGGCAAGTTTAAACCTGCAGTCATACCGGACATTTTTTCCGATGATGTTTTTTCAACCTGACGAACAGCATCATTAACAGCGGCTGCAATTAAATCTTCCAGCATGTCTTTATCATCACTAAGTAAACTATCATCAATTGAAACACGTTTAACATCATGACGACAAGTCATGACAACTGAAACCATGCCACCACCAGATTGTCCTGTGACTTCTATATTAGCCATTTCTTCCTGCGCTTTTTGCATGTCAGCTTGCATTTTTTGCGCCTGCTTCATCAGATTACCGATTCCGCCTTTCATAGTGATACCTCATTAATTTTCTGTTGATTGTTATTCATGTTAAAAATTCTAAATTTTATGTTTCTTTTACAATTAATCTACTGGTTGTACTGTATCTACATCTACACTAGCGTTAAATGCATCCATAATATTTTTTACATTATCATCATTTATGATAGAGTTTTCTGCTGAAACCTGGCGCTCTTGTTGTTGCCTGCCAGTGCGTGCTGCCGGCGTTTCTGTTTCGACTTTTGTTTTTTCAATCTGTAATTTAAGAGAAGTATCAAAATAAGAGCCTAGTTTCTCTTGTAATTGCTGTTCGCGTTCTGTGGTCAGCATTGCAGCATGAGATGGTGCCAAAGCTAAATGTAATTGCGCTTTGTCAATACTTACAAAAGCACTATGCTCTACCAATTGTTTTAATATTCCAACGACATCTAAAGCTGAAACCACTTCATGCCAGTTTGTAGATGACAAACTGGATAAACATATACTAATTGATGAGTTCGTTTGAACGGGTACCGATTGTGCCGAAGGCTGTTGTATTACAGCCTGATTTTCCTCTACTCGTGTAACTTCAACTAATTTCTTTTTGTCGTCATATGTACTCGATTCAGATTTAGATGTTTTTTTTGTCTGAACAGGTGAACTAACATTGTTACTGTGAATATTTCCATTGGCACCATCATCAGGTCGAAATGCCAACATGCGTAACAACACCATCTCAAGTCCGTTACGTTGATCCGGTGCTAAAGGTAAATCACGCCGGCCATGTAAAGCAATTTGATAATATAACTGGATGTCTTCCGCACTTAATAATTCTAACAACTTGAGGTAACGTTCTTTGTCGCCCATATTATAATCATAGGCATCAGGCACTTGTTTCAATAGTGCTAAATAATGTAAACAAGTAATAATTTCTGCCAGTACAGCAGAAAAGTCTGGAGCTTGTTGTGCTAATTCCTGTACTCGTTGAATAAGAATACTGCCATCAGCAGAAGCGAGAGCATCAAGTAAATCATAAACATAATGTTGCTCAATGCTTCCCAGCATTAAACGCACATCGTTATTATTTACTACACCATTACCGAAAGCAATTGCCTGATCCAATAAACTTAATGCATCGCGCATACTACCATCAGCCGCACGTGCCAGTTGTAACAACGCGGCTGTTTCAAAGCTCAGCTCCTCTTTATCTAAAATTAGTTGCAGATGTGCCTGAATACGTTCAATGGATAAACGTCTTAAATTAAACTGCAAGCAACGTGATAAAATAGTGACCGGTAATTTTTGTGGGTCTGTGGTAGCCAATAAAAATTTAACATGTGGAGGTGGCTCTTCGAGGGTTTTTAACAAGGCATTAAAACTGTGTCCGGAGAGCATGTGAACTTCATCAATAAGGTAAACTTTATAGCGACCACGCGTTGGCGCATATTGAACGTTATCCAGGAGTTCCCGGGTATCTTCTACCTTGGTACGTGATGCCGCATCAACTTCAATCAAATCAACAAAACGGCCTTCATCAATTTCCTGACAAGACGTACATTGACCACAAGGTGTTGAACTCACACCTTGTTCACAATTAAGTGATTTCGCAAGAATTCGGGCTATTGTGGTTTTACCTACACCACGAGTACCGGTAAACAAAAAAGCATGATGCAAGCGGCCACTGTCCAGCGCATTACTTAAGGCACGCAATACATGCTCTTGCCCCACCATTTCACTAAAACCACGGGGACGCCATTTGCGTGCAAGTACCTGATAACTCATGTAAATCCCTACATTCCACAATGATAAAAACTAGCTAGGTATTGTAACTCAAAAAGTCACATTTTCGGTGTTACCGAGTACAAGAAAATTAAAAATATTAAGGGTATGAAATAGAACCAGGGTCTGTAAGGTGGCGACCTGAACAAGCCACACCTCGGCACACAAGTCCACCGCTGCGGCTGCTCCCTTCCAGGCCTGACCGGGTTCACGGTTTATCGTTGCGAGGGGACCCATCCAGGCCACCATAGAAGACACTACAGTATTCATCCACAATAAATGTAGATAAAAACGGGCGTGATTATGAGGCTTGTTGGTACAGGGGTCAATAAGTGTATTGAATATTGGTTAATTAACGCTCACAGTTAAGCGTCGAGCAATTTTCTTATTGTTTTAAACAGATTTTCCGCGGTATATGGTTTGTGTAATAAATTTTCATATAATATCTCGTCTTCTTCTGTACGTTTTCGGTCATCATCAAAACCACTTACCAGCTGAATTTTTATATACGGATATAATTTTCTGACTTTAGCAGCAAGCTTATAACCATCCATATTTGGCATAACCACATCAGACAACATCAAATCAATCTTATTATTTTCCAGTAATTGCAAGGCAGCTTCACCACTTTCGGCAACCAGCACTTGATAATTTTTTGAGGTTAACAAATTTTTTGAGAGTTTACAGATTGCTACTTCATCATCTACAACCAGAATTTTTTCGTTACCACTTAGCTCGGTTACCTCATCTGAAATAATATTATTTTGTACATCTTTAGAAAAATGATGGGGGAAATAAATTAAAATATAGGTTCCCTGGTTCACACTGGAATCGATAGTTATTGCACCTTTAGCTCGCTTAACGAAACCATAAACCTGAGTCAGTCCCAGCCCGGTACCTAATTCTCCTTTGGTAGTAAAGAATGGATCAAAAATCTGATTTAGTACTTCTTCATTTATACCACAACCAGTATCTGATATTGAAAGCTGAACATATTCACCGGCAGGAAGATTTATTACTGCTGCTTCATCTTCTACTAACGTACGATTAAATGTTGTAATTGTTAAATCTCCGCCATCAGGCATTGAATGCATTGCATTAATACACATATTCAAAATGGCATCTTCCAAATCACCCTTATCAAGATAAACAGGCCAAACTGAGTTGGCCATTTGAAACTCAAGTTTAATGCGAGCAGTTAACGTTTTTTCCAGCATATTTTGTGCATCAAGTAATAGCTGGTTAATATTAACATTTTCAGGTTCTGCTGATTCCTGGCGAGAAAAAGCGAGTAATTTTTTTGTTAACGTCGAGCCACGTTCAGTAGCATGTTGAATCTCTTTAATAAATCCCTGTACTTTTTCACCGGCACCATCACCAATAACCATTTCCAGTAACTCAGTATAACCAAGAATAACATTCAGCATATTATTATAGTCATGCGCAATACCCCCGGTAAGTTTACCCAGTGCATCCATCTTCTGACTTCGACGTAGCTGCTGTTCTATTTGTTTTTTATCAGTAATATCTGACTGTACTCCGAGATAGTGTGTGATCTCACCGTGTGTATTTTTAATGGGAGAAATTTTCGCATCATCCCAATATAATTCACCATTACGTCTGCGGTTATGAAATACGCCAGACCATGTTTTTCCTGCCTGAATAGTTCTCCATAAATTGTAATAAAATTTTTCTGGCATTTCTCCAGACTTTATAAATGAAGGGTTTTTATTTAAAACCTCTTCGCGACTATAACCGGTGGTTTCAGTAAATGCCGGGTTAACGTATTCAATTTTACCTTTGGCGTTAGTTATAATAATTATGTTTGGACTTTGTTCAACAGCTAATGATAATTGCTGAATTGTTTCATTCGATTTTTTTCTTTCCAGCTCTGCTTCAGTACGTGCAGCAAAAATTTTTAAAACTTCTTCCATTTGAGAAGTGTTATTCATCGGCTTGCTGTCCATAACAACAACAATACCAATTGCTGTACCATCACTTGCATAAAGTGGTATACCAATATAACTATCCGCCCCCATATTAATAAGTAACTTATCATCAGGAAAAAGTTGCTGAACATGGTCAGGATAAACACAAGCCTCCTTTCCAACAACATTCTCACAGGGTGCACCTGAAAGCGTATAGGATATATTCGGTACTATTTTTCCGTATGCATAAACCATGTAGGTATTAACCTGCATGACATCATTCTCATCTAATAAACCAATAAAAGCATAATCTGCATTAAACATTTCAGCCATGCTCGTTACCAGTTTCTGATAAAAATCATCACCTGAGGTACTGGAAACAGCGGATGCTATTGTTTTAATTGCGTCATCTGTACGTTTGCGATCAGTAATATCCTGTACTGTTCCAAAAGAACGTATTGCTTTTCCATCATTATCATATTCAGTATCCCAAAATTCATTTACAACTTTGACACGGCCATCAAGCATCAAAAGTTTATGTTCAATATTATAAGATGATTTAGTTTCCAGAGAATTCTGGTGGGCCTGATTAACACGTTCTTGATCATCAGGATGAATGAGATTAATAAAACCTTCATAAGAGGGTTTTACTAAAGCAGGATTAACTTCAAATATACGAAATGTTTCATCTGACCATTGCAGCTCATTAGTAATTAAATTCAGATCCCATGAGCCTACATGTGCAATATTTTGTGCTTCAGCCAATCGATGTTCAATTTGTTCCTTATTATGCTGTTCTGTTTTCTGCCTGGTAATATCAAACATGAAACCACGTAATATAACCGGCATCCCTTCTTCAACAATAACCTGCACGGCATCACGAATCCATATTGTGCTACCGTCTTTTTTAACAAAGCGGTATTCAAATTCATGATCTTCATGTCGAGCGGTTGCTTCTGTACAAAATAAAATAGATAATTCTTTATCTGCAGGATGTAAATGATCGATCCAAAAATTTTCAGCGTACCATTCTTCTGGTGTAAAACCTGATACTGTTTCTATTTGCGGGCCAACATAAGTAAACAACCATGTTTTAAGATCGAGTTCCCAGGGAATCGCTGCAGTGGATTCAAGCAACGTTCTGAGATGAGCGTCATTTTCTTTTAATGTTTGTTCAGTCTTTTTACGTTCTGAGATATCCAAAATGATTGCCATAAACTGGCTCTCAATATTGTTTTCATCCATAAGTTGTAAATGAATTTCAACCGGATAGGTCGAACCATTTTTTCGCAGATGAACTGTTTCAAAGACTAGTATGTCTTTCTTTTTTTCAATAAGGGGCTTTATTGTTTCTTTGAATCTCTCAGATGAAAATTCAGGTTTAATATCGACAGCGGTTAATTGCCTTATTTCTTTTTGACTATAACCAAGGTTTTGTAAAGCTCCTTTACTTACATCTATAAACTTCAAGCTATTTTTATCAAATATATATATTTCATTTATACTGGAATTTAACAAAACGCCCATATGATACTTCAGGTTTTTTGCTTCCTTTAATGTTTTATTTAGTTGAATATTATTCCAGTAAGTCCAGACTAGAAAAGCGAGCAGTAATAAAGTAATAAAACTCCCGAGTAAAAGAATCGTGTTATCCTGCAAAAAAGATTGTGGGGAGAGAGGCTGAGAATCAGCTAACTTTAAGATTGGTATTTTTTCATCCGCAAATGAGAATGAATAACACAGCACATTCAATATAATAATGCCTGACAACTTTAACAAGCTTTTATAACTAACTTCCTTCATTAACATCCACTTAAAATGCGTGTAAATTCAAGGTATATTTTATATAATATAGCACAACCAATGAGTCAGAATAAATGCAGAACTAAGTAAAACATAGCATCCTTTAGTAGTCCTTCAATTAATTAATTCCATGGTTCAATATTTTAATTAAATCGATTTTTGATATCTTTTAATAAACCGTGACTTGCGGATTCGACAAGATCAAAAACATGTTCAAACCCCTGATCACCACCATAATATGGATCAGGTACTTGCGTTTCTGAATATTCTTTACTGAAATCCAGGAATAAATGTAATTTTTCTTCAAGCCCGGAAGGACAAATAGTTTCCAGTACTTGATAATTATCGTCATCCATAGCCAAAACATAATCAAACTCATTAAAGTCACTTGTAATTGCTTTACGAGCACGTAAGTCACTTAAATCAATACCTCGATTTAGTGCAGTTTGCCGGGCCCGGTGATCAGGTTGTTCGCCTACATGATAAGCATGTGTGCCAGCAGAGTCTGTTAAAATCCAGTTATCAAGCCCTTCTTGCTGTACCAGGTGGCGAAACACCCCTTCAGCAGTTGGTGAACGACATATATTGCCCATGCAGACAAATAGGACAGTAATTTTATTTTTTGACATTAAACTTCTCATAAACTTATAAATTCACAACAAACGTCAGATTTAAACATATAATAACTAAAGAAGGATACGCTTATTTAGCACCTTTTTAACCTAACAGACTTCTAGATAAAGATATTAATATTTCATACCTATAGTCCCCATATAAACCAACAATCAGGTAATATACTGTTTTTTAAACATAATTACAGGATACACATGTCAGATACACTCGAACTTGCTAAAGATCTAATTTCTCGGCCATCAGTTACCCCTGAAGACATTGGCTGTCAGGTTCTAATAGCAGGTAGATTAAGTAAATTAGGCTTTAAAATAGAACATTTACGGTTTGGAGAAACAGACAATCTCTGGGCTCGTCGTGGTGAACAAGGTCCACTTTTTACTTTTGCTGGTCATACTGATGTTGTACCTACAGGTCCGGAAGAAAGCTGGAAATATCCTCCGTTTCAACCAACGATAGATAACGGAATTTTATATGGTCGCGGCACAGCAGATATGAAAGGTTCGATTGCCTGTATGATTACTGCTTGTGAGCGGTTCATCAAGCAAAATCCAGATCATAAAGGCAGTATTGCATTTCTTATCACTAGTGATGAAGAAGGTCCTGCTCATGATGGTACAGTTAGAGTAATTGAAACTTTAGAAGCCCGAAATGAAAAAATCGATTGGTGCCTGGTAGGTGAACCTTCCAGTACAGAAACAGTTTGTGACGTAATTAAAAATGGTCGCAGAGGATCGATTGGTTGTACATTAAAGGTTAAAGGTAAACAAGGACATGTTGCTTATCCTCATTTAGCAAAAAATCCCATTCATGATTTTGCCCCGGTTTTAAAAATCCTCACAGAAACTGAATGGGATCAAGGTAATGAATTTTTCCCACCAACCACATTTCAAGTGAGCAATATTCATTCAGGAACAGGCGCAACAAATGTTATTCCAGGTGTGTGTGAGGTTGTATTTAACTTTCGTTTTTCGACTGCGATTACAGATAGCCAAATTCGACAGCAAGTTGAAACCTTATTGAATGAACATAATATTGACTATGAAATTGACTGGGCATTATCAGGTCAAGCTTTTTTAACTGAAAGAGGTGAGTTAGTCAGCGCGACTCAAAAAGCTATTAAAGACACTTGCGGCTTTGAAACTAAACTTTCAACTGCAGGGGGGACATCGGATGGACGTTTTATTGCTCCAACGGGTGCACAAGTTGTCGAACTTGGTCCCTTAAACGCAACTATACATCAAGTAAATGAATGTGTAGCGGTTAAAGATTTAGATACTTTATCTGATGTCTATGAAAAAATACTTTTAAATTTATTAAAATAATAATTATGCAAACACAAACTGAATTCCTTAAACTTCGTACCCATCTTGAACAACTCATTATTGGACAAAAAAAATTACTTGATCGCCTGTTAATTAGTTTGTTAACTGGTGGCCATGTATTACTAGAGGGTGCGCCAGGTTTAGCCAAAACAACAGCAGTTAATACCCTGGCTAGTGGCGTACATGCAGGTTTTCAACGCATTCAATTTACACCCGATCTTATGCCGGGTGATTTAACCGGTATTGATATTTTTGATCCTGAAGCACATCAGTTTAAATTTGTTCATGGGCCTATTTTTCATGAAATTGTATTAGCAGACGAGATTAACCGTGCTCCGCCAAAAGTTCAATCTGCTTTATTAGAAGCAATGGCAGAACATCAGGTTACGGTAGGCGGTGTTACCCGAAAATTACCGGATTTATTTGTTGTAATGGCAACACAAAACCCGTTGGAACAATCAGGCACGTATCCTTTGCCTGAAGCACAACTGGATCGCTTTTTGTTACATATTAAACTTGATTACCCAACGCCTGAAGAAGAGTTGGAAATTCTTAAACTGGATCGAAAACTTCATTATGGTGAAGATAAAAAACAACTACTGTCACCAATAACGCCTGATACAGTATTAGCTGCCCGTCGTGAGGTTGCAGACATTCATGTAGATGAAATGCTGGAAAAATATATTGTATCTATCGTTACTGCTACAAGAAACCTGCAGGACTGGCATAAAGACTGGGCGGGTATACTCGTTGCAGGTGCATCACCTAGAGCATCTATTGCCTTACTGCGTGCGTCAAGTGCTCTTGCTTATTTAGATGGACGTGATCATGTTACACCCGAGGACATTTTAGAGGTTGCTCCAGATGTACTGAGACATCGACTTATTCTGGATTACTCTGCACTTGCGGCAAATATAAACGCTGATGAGATCATTAAACATCTTTTATCAGAAATACCTATTCCATAAGATTAAACTGTTCTCTGTGTACAATATAATTCAACAATTAAAAGAAATCGGGCAAAAAACATTATTTAAGGTTGATCAATTTTCTCAACAACCTTTGCTCAATAATGATGAGATACTTGATTTATTACTTCGTGTCCAAAGCAGAAATAATATACGCCCGCATAAACATGATATTTCATTTCGACAAATCGGTGACGTTCGGTCTATATTCCGTGGTCATGGCATGGATTATGAAGAAAGTCGTCATTACCAGCCTGGTGATGATCCCAGATATATGAATTGGCAACTTAGTGCAAGAACAGGTCAGCATTATATGAAAGTTTTTCGCGAGGAACGTCAGCCAGGCATATTCATACTCGTTGATCGTCGTTGCAGTATGCGATTTGGTACGCAACAGCGTCTTAAAATAACACAAGCAGCTCGAATAGCGGCAATTGCAGCATTTACGGCTCAAGAAAGTAATTTTTCTATTGGCGGTGTTATTTTAGACACCGAACTGGAATGGTTTAAAGAAAATCAAAACAAACAAGCTGTATTTGACTTTATCCACCAGGTTGCACGTCCTGCTTCACCCGTATTGAATCAAGAAAAATATCAGGAACCTGAGATAACAGATGTATTACGTATGCTTAATGAAGTTATAACTGCCGGGTCAACGATTTATCTCATTAGCGATTTTTTAGATCTTGATGAAAAGAGTCAAGCAACATTATTACAGCTTTCATCCTTACATCAAGTACATGCAATACAAGTAACAGATAAAGCAGAAGTAGAGTTACCTCAAGCAGGAAATTTAATATTAAAGTCTGCAATATCTAACAAAAAGCATGTCATTAATAGTAATTCTTTATTTGAACAAAACAAGTATAAAGCAGTCGCAGCAAGTTACTTTTTAAGCAAGAAAAAATTATTCAGGAATATTGCAATAAAATATCAACAGATTTTTACAACAGATGAAGATATAGAACATAAAATAAAACTATAAAAATGAATAATGTAAATCTTAAACTACCGATAATAGAGGGAATATATGATATTCACCCCCTTATAGAGCCCGCAGCAAGTCTTTTCGAAACGGCATTATTATTTATGCTACTAACTTTATTAATATGCATGAGTATATATATTATATGGAAGTATTTTTATTCACGTAAAGCAATCGCAATACGTAAAACTACACAACTTCGTGTTGATCACTCCAGAAATAAAATAAATTCACATGATGCTGCTTATCAGCTTTGTCAAATTATGACGCAAGGGCTAAAACTAAAACATCTTGGTAAATATACTCTTCTACCTGAGAAGCTAAAATCAAAATCAGAAAAATGGGGGGTATTCATAAACGCCATTTCTACTCTTCGCTATGCCAGCAATAACGGAATGAAGCCTGAAATAAACAGCTTATTTGATGATAGTTTATATTGGTTAAAAATCTGGCCATGAATTATTTTAACTTAACCGTAAGCACTGGAAATCACTATCAGCTGAGCCAGCCTGAATGGTTATGGTTAATTCCATTATTTATTATTATTAATGGAATATTGTATTTAATTAAAGACAAATACATGACGAAAACTACAGCTGCAAGCATGGCTGAATATTCAAGCAAACAACAAGTATTACACCCTTTAATTAATTTATTAGCTGTTAACAAAAATAAAAAAGAATTAAAGAAACCATTTAGCTTCATATATTTATTGATATTTATCTTATTCGTTATCGCATTAACACAGCCGGTTAAAATAGGTGAAAAACTACCTGAGCCACCACAAGAACGCGATATTATTTTCATTGTTGACACCTCTGTTTCTATGATTTTACGTGACTACATTCTAAATGGTGAGCGGATTGACCGCATGAGTCTGTTAAAAGTGGTGTTGGATAATTTTATAGTAAAACTTAAAGGTGAGAGAATGAGTATTATCGTTTTTGGTGATCAGGCTTATACCCTCGTCCCACTTACGTCTGACCAGTCTTTACTTAGAAGAATGCTATCCCGGGTGCAAGTGACCATGGCAGGTCGTTTTAATGCAATAGGTGATGCCATTGCGCTTGCGGTTAAACAGGCATCTCAAGATAATAAAATAATGAAGAAAAATAATAGAAAAAGAATTCTTGTTTTATTGACTGATGCAGATCAGCCAACAGGTGAGATTAATCCTATTGTTGCTGCAAATCTCGCTAAAAAGGCACAGCTGCCACTTTATAGCATCGCGATTGGAGCAACTACCCTGGCAGCTGAAGAACAACGTTCAGGCGGCTTACTTTATTCTCCTGTAGACCTGGATTTAATACAACAATTGTCATCAATAACAGGAGCTAGCAGCTATCAGGCAGGAAATCCTAATGCATTAGAAAGTGCCATACAGGCAATACATTTGCACGAAACAAATAAACGTACGGTTAAACCATATTATTTTCATGAACCACTTTATTTTTGGTTGTTATTGTTAGCTTCCATTATTTTCAGTCTTCAACAATTACTCAATATACTGTTTATCCATAGTAGTAACGAAAAAGCCAAATGAATTTAGCATTTAACTTTCATGATATTTATTGGAGAGAATCACTTTGGTTGTTCCTTTCTTTTCAACCCTTTATTCTTTTATTGCTGAAAAATATTGTCCGGAAAAATAACTTATCGCTTTATGCTGAAAAACAATTACAAGCCTGGGTAGTTTTCCCTACTTATCAGGCGTTTAAAAGTATTATCATCAACAAAAATACAGTCTACTTATGTGGCTGGATATTATTTTCTATAGCGATGGCCGGACCTCGCACTCCCCTTACCCAGGTTGATAAGGAGCAGTTTTTTGGTGCCAATATCATGTTAGTCGTCGATCTGTCGCGTTCAATGAATGCCACAGATATTATACCAAGCCGATTACGCAGAGCTAAAATTGAAATCTATGAGTTATTAGAAAAAGCATCCGATCATCGTATCGGGATTACTGTGTTTTCTGCAAGACCACATCTGTTTGTACCCATAACATCAGACCATGCAGCATTAGTAACTTATCTTGAATCACTTGATAAATTGAGTTTCCCTACATTGGGAACAGATCCTGTTGCTGCTATAGAATTAGCACAACAGGAACTCATAAAAGCAAAAGGTAAATCAGTAATAATTTTACTAACCGATGGTGACTTTCCTGTTATTAAAGGAAATCAACTTACTGCACTTAAACGTGCGAATATTCCTTTATACATATTGGGAGTAGGTACGGTTGAAGGTGAAGCTGTTCAGCTTGACAATGGCACCTGGCTTAAACATAAACAACAAGATGTTGTTTCAAGAATGAATGAAGATAATTTGCAACATTTAGCTACCTATCTAAACGGAAAATATAGCCCTGTATACGATGATGATACAGACTGGCATACTATTTATAATCAAGGGATTACTCAGCATAACTCAATAAAAAACATTAAAAATGAGCAAAGAATTATATGGCGTGAGTTATTCCCGTTTTTTCTGATCCCGTCACTTATGTTATTTATATTTTCTTTGAGCCTGTATAAATTTAAACCTATAAAAAACATTGTTTTATTTGCATTAGCCTCAATATTAATATTTTCTATTCCAGAAAAAGAAGCCAATGCAATTGAATTTGGACAAACAATTGAACAATCTGCATTTCGAGCATATACAAAAGAAAATTATTCTCAAGCTGATAAACTCTACCAAAATATTTCCGGTTACCGTTCATACCTGGGTCAGGGTAATAGTTTATATAAAATGGGGCACTATACAAAAGCTATAAAACAGTTTGTTTTTGCCTCGTTATCTGCAAATAATGATGCACAACGTGCAAATGCTTTATATAACTTAGCAAACAGTTATTTTAGAACGGGTAACTTCATAACAGCTATCGCCACTTACCAGGATGTATTACGTTATCAGCCCGATAATAAAGCATGTTTATACAATCTGAAAACAAGCAGGATTTTGAGAGAAAATATAGAGCAACGATTAAAGGAGAAAGAAAAGATAATTTCTTCCTCGCGCCAAGGCCGTGGACCCCATTCAGCAAGTGTCGCTGATGGTACCGATATTAGTGATAATACAACAGTATCCTCTGGCGATAGTAAAAACAAACTAAACGATAAAATTCCTTTACCAGACATACCGGATCTAAATGAAGAAAAGATAAGGAAACTTATACTTTCCGGTTTAAAAAATATTAAATTTGCCAGTCAAGGCAACATATCTAATAACAGAATACAGTCAACAGCACATGAAAACATTGATCTGTTAAAAGTTCAACAACAAGCAATGGCTATACAAGACTCACATTATTTATTGTGGAAACGACTATTTGAAATTGAGGAAGGTTTCCCTGCTCCCGTGCAAACACCACGAACACTACTTAATGTAAAGCCGTGGTAAATAATATCATTGCTAAACTAAGGCAATGATTTAAATAAATCAGCATCTGTATATTGAAATATGGTATTTTACACTCAATGAAAAAACTTAAACTTTTAATAGTTCCATCAGTACCGGTTTGGATTGAAAATGATTTGATAATTTTAGATCGCAAATTTTACGATGGTATTAATATGTATGTAAAATTATGGCCTGGAAAAATTGGTTGTATAATGAGATTATCTCATTCTCAACCACCTCAGTTCGGACTTGTATATTCAAAATTACACAACTTGCCATTTGACTGCACAATCATAAATAAAAATGATCATTTAAGTACACAACATTTTGATGGGGCATCTGTTGTACTTGCTTCTGGAGATTCAGAAGGAAATCTAAAAATTTTCAAGTTATGCAAAATTCTTGGGGTTAAATGTGTATACAATATCGAATACACACCTAAAACTCGTTATCAAATAACATCAATAGACACTAAAAACATTATTGTTAAACTCTATCGGTTTTTGTACATATGGAACACAGAAAGAAAAAGGAAAACAGCATTTTCACATGCGGATGGGATTCAAACAAATGGTATACCTGCATATGACAAATATAAATCGTACGAAAATACTCTATTATATTTTGATAATAGAACATCCAGTAATTTAACGATCTCAGACGATGTTATTACTAACAGATTAAAATATTTGTCTAAAAACAAATCTTTACGCCTTGCCTTTTCCGGGCAACTAAATAACATAAAAGGTGCAAATCATTTAATTACTCTTGCGTTAATCCTAAAGAAAAAAAATATAGATTTTTTACTTTCTTTGTACGGTGACGGATTGCTATATGAGAAAATAAAAGAACAAATATGTGATTACGACCTTGAGAATGAAGTTTTTCTTTATGGTTCTGTTGACTTTTATAATGTGCTTTTACCAAATTTAAAAAAAAATACTGATTTATTTATAATGCCTCATAGACAAGGTGACCCATCATGCACTTATATAGAAACACTATTATGTGGCTTACCAATAATTGGGTATTTGAATGAAGCATTTTCCAGTTTGTTAATTTTAGCTGATATTGGATGGGGAACAGAAATTAATGATATAGCCGAGATAGCAAACATAATTGAAAAGCTCAACACTAACAGGAAAGAAATATTAACAAAATCCATGAATAGCATTAACTTTTCTCAAAAACATGATTTCGAGTCTGTTTTTATAAATCGAGTAAATCATTTGCTTAAATTAGTTTCCTAACAGGTAAATTTACTGTTTTAATATGAATAATATAAGTAACATTAGAACCTATGTAAAAGCATACTCTAAAAGCTTGAACTATCTCTTTATGCGCGCTATCGGACGAAATTTCAACACTATTGAAAAAGCGGCTATGAGAAGTGAAACTCTATGTAACAAACATGAAATAAAAACAACATTTCCTTTCTACTGGGAAAAACAACTAGAAAGAATTAAAACATCATCGCAAAGTGAAACCCATAAAATTATAGATATGTGTTTTCATAGAAAATATTTTGTTTTAGATCCTGTAACTGTATATTGGTTAAAAGACGCAGTACTAATTGATGGATCTGTATATTCTAATGGACAACGTCGTGAATTAAGATCTATAACCAATAGGAAAAATATTGGTTTAAAGGCTTCCTCACCTGTTATACATATGCAAAACGCATCTCTTTCATCAACATCTGCAGGAGCTACCTGGTGGGGGCATTGGATTCGCGATGAAATCCCAATGCAACTATTAGCAACTGAGTATGCTCCACTTATTAAATTTAATCGCTCACCACATAGCGATGAAAAGTATTATTACGATGCTTTTTCATTAAATAACCCTATTTGTGTTGGTACAGGTTATTTTGATGAGCTGGTTATTATTGATGAACACGCTCAAAACCCATTAAAAACAAAAAGATATCATGATCTTCGGAAACGTTTAGAACATATACAAGGAAGTGCAGATAAAATATTTCTTATGCGAGGTAATAGTGGTTCAAAACGTATATTAGAAAATGAAAATGAAATTCGTATACTCCTTGAGAATAACGGTTTTATATGTATTGATATATCATCCACTACTGGCAAGCAGTTAATAAATATATGCCGCGGAGCAGAAATTGTTATTAGTGTTGAGGGTTCGCATATATCCCCTCTTCTTTATTTACTAAAAACATATGCTTCAATAATAATACTCAACCCACCACGTCGTATAGGTGCTAACATTTCAAACGTATGTGCATTTTTTGGTATATCATCATCAATATTTATTTGTGAACAATCAGAAAAATCAAGCGATGGTTTTTATATTAATCCAGGCGAACTTATTCAGTTTATTAGTGAAGTAATTTCATTTAGCCAAAAAAACAAACATACGCTAGATATCTTCCTGGGTGATATTTTTAACATTAAATGTTAAAAAACTATTAGCAATTAAGATGACTGTTTGCAATACTCTTACAACAACAGTATATTTATAGAATATATGTGCTCTCATGCTACCCAAAATACAATCAACAAAGTATTTTTATACAGGATATTATTTTTACTAAAAATATTTATAATTTCTAACTTTTGTAATGCAAGCCCCCAATTAATTTTATTTACTGACAAATCAGAAAGCACTCTCGGCCGCCCAATACGTGCAGAATTATACGGAATATCACTTAAAACAAAAATATCCGAGATAAAGTTAAACGGTTTAAACGAAAATTTTGGAGTAGTAACCGAATATGTAATAAATAATACAAGCGACAAACGTTGGCCAAACCAACCAATACAAATTTTAAAGTTAAAACTTTATCCCAGAACAACCGGTATAATTATTATACCCGGATTATCTGCTAATAAAGTACAAAGCCAGAAAAAAACCATACGTATTATAAAAGGAAAAAATGAATCACCGCAAATAAATTTCTCCACTTCAGAACCTTACGAGAGGCAGCAGTTTACAGTACATATAACAATTACATCTCACGACTCTAATTCACGTCTGTCGATTAAAGAAAATTCAAATATAAGTGGTTTTGAAATCACCTCTCTACCTTTTGAACGTATTAAAGGAAAAAATGGAATATATCTTCTAAAAATTGGCTGGGCATTAACGGTATTAAAAAGTGGACAATTTAAGTTTGAACTCCCACCCATAGAACATAGTATCAGCGGAGTTTCCCGTAAAAAGTACTACTTGCCAATAACTAGCATCAATATTAAACCTTTGCCTTCATATCTACCTCCAACTATCCCGGTTGGAAAAGTAACAATACAAAGCACCCTCCCCCCTAACGGACTATTACAACCAGACTCTATATCTTACTGGGATATTAAACTTAGTGGCAAACTTAATAACACTTATCGATTACCTCCAATATTAAGACAAATAAAATCCAATAATCATATAAAATTTTTACCAATAAACTCAAAACGTTCGATAAAGGCAACAATCAAGGGGGTAACAAGTATAGTTAACCACTCAATTCCATTTAAAGCATTAGAAAATGGTTTTTTAAGATTTCCAAAGATACAGTTACAGTACTTTGATCCTGAAAGTGGGAAAATTAAAATGGATTTTTATCAGGCTAATGATGTTTTTGTTTTAAGTTATTTCTGGCGTAGCTTGTTGGCTGTATTTCTAACTATTTTTATAATTTATATATTTTATATAAGTTATAAAAAATGGATGCGATATAAATTTTCCAGAGTTAAATTAAAACAAGCAGTAAAAATACTGCAAATAAACAATACTATTACAACGGTTCGAGAATCAATTGGTTTGTTGGCTGAAGCAGAAAACTGGCCTAAAAACACAACTATCAGTCAGTGGGCTGGATATTGGGAAAGTCGTTATCAAGTTGATATCAATTTTGAGCGTTTAATAAGTAGTCTGTCTTCATTATTTTATAGCTCAGAAAAGGACTGTAACATTAAGCAAATAAGCCAGCAATTAATAGCCTTAATAAACAATCGAAAAAAACGCTAAATATTTATAAATTAGCAATTGCTACTTCTATTGTACGAATCACATCATCTTCCAGCTCTTTAGCTATTTTTTGAGCTTTACTTGTAGCAGCAACTTTACCGGGACGAACAAATAAAATATGTGTTTTTTTATTTTTGCTATACAACGTAATATGTAGGGGACATAATGCCAGCATACTAGGATCGATATTACTGATTTTATTTGCATACCAGGCACTACAAAATATCATACTACGAATACTATCCAGCTTATTTTTATTATAGTCAGCACCCCAGCGCTTGGCAAAATGTGATAAATTTTTTCCCAGGTTAGGCTCAAAGATCACATAATAGCTATTATTTTCTAATGCAGTGAAAATGTTTTTATAAACCTCATTCATATCACCCGGAACAGTTCGGTCATAGATAAGTGGATTTACTCTTGCAGTTGTAACTGTTTTTTCTTGTTTGGCAACATTCTGTGGTTCGGCGAATATTGTTGTCATTGGGATTAAAAGTAAAATACTAAGCAATCTAAACACTTTATATACCTCTGGTTTTATATATCTAAAATATATTATATCTTCAAACAGAATTACTGATTTTGAATCTTTTTCCAGGTTACTTCATCCCTAATATAACTTGGCATAGCATCTTCTGCATTAACAGTTTTTCCCTTGTTATACAAATCAGCAGCTAAAACAGCAATATCCTGAGCATGGGGAAAACATGCTAGCGAAAAACTTTTAATATTGACCCGTTTTGATTGCTCAAGTTCAGTTTGAAATGTATCCCAGCCACTTCCCTGACAATGCCATGAGCCCACAATTTCTACCTTGTTCGCGGGATTTACTTTTTCTTCACCTATTAACCGCATTAATCCAGCTTCAAGCTGATAACAACCCCAGTACATCTCATTCATTCGCGCATCAATAGCACTCAATACATTTGTTTGATTTTCTTCCCTGTAAGCTAACTGTGCAAGTGCTGCCAGACTGGAAACGGGGATTACCGGTAAATTGCTACTGAAAGCAAGCCCCTGAGCAACACTGGTGCCAACACGTACACCCGTAAATGAACCAGGACCACAATTAAAAGCAACAGCATCAAGATGAGATAAGGACAGATCTGCTGCACTTAACAATTGATCTACCATCGGCAAAACACGCTCAGTGTGCTGGCGTGGAATGATTTCAAATATCTCCTGACAGTTCCCATTAGCCAATATTGCGACAGAACAGGCTTCAGTTGCGGTATCAATTGCGAGAATTTTCATTAATGATGCTACGTTTAAAGAAGGCCATAGCATACACAGTGCATTGCTACACTACCAGTATTTGACAAACGAAATTTAGAAAACGAGGGTGTGAGTGTAAGGAGCGTTGTTAAAGATAACGGAGATACTTCCTGTGGATACGGAATAATTATTTATTAATAATAATTTAGAATATGTTTAATCTGCGGCTAAAATGACTATCTTCAATAAATTCCTTAGTTGTCATCGATTTTACTTCTTCTTTTATTTCTTTAATCAATTTTAATGCTTCTGATTCTTCATTCTCTTGCACAACACGTTGTGGTGTTGATTTTTTAGTTGTCATTGCCGCCGCTACGGTTTTTTCTTTTATTTTGTTAACACCATCATCAGTAAATTGAAATTCTACTCCACCAATAATCAACCAATCACCATCTTTAAGTTCTGCCTGAGTGATATTTTCACCATTTAATTCAACTAACGGTTTATTTTCACGGGATTTAATCATATAAAGGTACGATTCAGACTGTTTTATTGCTTCTACACTTGCATGATTATTGGCAACACCATCTTCAGGTATACAAATGTCCATTTCAATGTCCTGTCCAATTGTCATAAGTATTTGATCAATATGAAATTTGATGACAGGTATGCTACTCGAGTATTGTGTTAAATAAGCCACCACATGTTCCCTATATAGTTTGAAATTAACAAGATTTATCGCAATGAAAGCGACACAATTGTAAACAACTCACAACAAATACAAATAAAACCCAATATTTCCAAATCACTTATTATTTTTAAGTAAAATACAGGGAATAACGCCTAATATTACTTGAAGGCACTACAGATTATATGAAAATGAGATGAATGTCACAGGATTTAACAAATTTTGTGATGAAGTTAACGTTTTGTCGAAGTATAAGAATGAGCTATTAACGGGCTTTCAACTTTAGAAAACCTACTACTTTTTGCTGGTTTCTCGTTTTCATCATTGCGGGTAAACTATCGAGAAAAATATTGCCATAGGATTTTGTAAGCAAACGTGGATCACACAGCATCAAAATACCGCGATCATTTACATCGCGGATTAATCTCCCTGCTCCCTGTTTTAAGGTAATCACTGCCGTAGGTAACTGAAAATCTATAAATGGATTTCCACCATTTTTCCGAATGTTGTCTATTCTGGCTTTCAACACAGGGTCACCCGGTGAGGCAAAGGGCAATTTATCAATAATCACGCAGGTTAATGCTTCACCACGAACATCTACTCCCTCCCAAAAGCTACTTGTGCCAAGTAACACAGCATTTCCATGATGTCTAAATTCACTCAGCAAAACGTCACGAGGTTTATCGCCCTGTACCATCAAAGGTACGTCAAGTTCACCATCCAACAATTCAGCTGCTTGCTGTAAAGCTTTATGACTGGTAAAAAGAAAAAACACACCACCCTGGCAGGCATTAATAATGGGTAAAGCTTTTTCTACAACTGTTTCTGTATACTCTGGTGCAGTTGGCTCAGGTAAGAATTCGGGCACATACATCACAGCTTGTTTATTATAATCAAACGGGCTATCCCAAATAGCCGTATTATCCGTTTCAATTCCTAAACGTTGTTTAAAATGATCAAAGCTATTTGCAACCGTTAAGGTTGCAGAAGTAAACATCCACACGACATTCATAGCCTGCATTTGTGAATGAAATATCTCACTAATATCAAAGGGGGTAATGTGTAAAGTAAAGCTTCGTCGATGTGTTTCAAACCAGTGAATATGATCTTCTGGTACATCGGTTGTTAATTTTACAAAACGTGAACGCAATTCTACACAACGTTCATAACAACTTTCCAGACCTTTGCTACGCTCAGCTAATGGCGTTAATTGTTTTTCAAGCTCTGTTAACTGTTCAGAGACAGCTAACAATGATTTTTTAAACTCTTTGTCATGTGCAATACTTTGCCAGTCTGCACGACGTTGTTCCATTCCAAAAGACAAACGTAAATCTTTAGTCAATTTTTGTAATACTGATGCAATACGAATGAAGTTTGGATCTTCATTTATTTCAGTTATATATTCTGCTTCACAGTCTCGTGCAAGTTCAAGTAACTGGTTGCCACTTAATGATTCGCCAAAAAATGATGAAGCAACTTCAGCCAACTGGTGGGCTTCATCAACAATGATGGCATCGGCTTGCGGTAATAACTCGGCAAAGCCATCGTCTCGTAACATCATGTCTGCAAATAATAGATGATGATTAATTACCACGATATCAGCCGCCTGGGCTTGTCTGCGAGCATCAATTAAATGGCAGTTTTCAAAGTAATCACAATCTGAACCCAGGCAGTTGTCTGAGGTAGAAGTAACACTTGACCAAATCATGTCATCTTCAGATATTGATGACATTTCAGCAATATCACCGCTTGATGTTTTTGCTGACCACTCTCGTATTTGAATTACACTGTTCGCCATTTCAGGAGTACGAAAACGACCTTCCTGTTCAGCCAAATCCAAACGGTGTAAACAAAGATAATTAGCCCGACCTTTTAATAGAGCAACAGTTGCAGCGACTGACAGCGCTTTAGTTACAATGGGTAAATCTTTATGGAAAAGTTGATCTTGCAGGTTTTTAGTACCAGTTGAGATTAAGACTTTAGATTGGCTCATTATTGCCGGAACTAAATAAGCAAATGTTTTACCTGTTCCCGTACCTGCTTCGGCTATTAAATGATTTCCTTTTTCAATAGCTTCAGCAACTCGCTCTGCCATTTCCTGCTGCTGAGTGCGCGCAGCAAAGCCAGGAACCAATTTTGCAAAAGGCCCATCTTCGCCAAGAAGGTGAGAAACATCAGATTGTTGCAAGGAATAACTCGTTATAATTATAAAATATGATTAGGTTTTACTACTGGCTTGATTATCCCATATTTTATCTTCGATTAAACCCTCATCCCTGTTCCAGACAAGATGGGCTAAGCGTTTAAATCGGGCCACAGACATTACACCGCGTTTTTGCCGGTTACTTGTTCCTGCTTCATCAATATCTTCAAGCACATCATTACGACTGGCTTCGTAAATTTCAGTGGTTTCAAAGTCTTCATCCATTAAAACTAATACAATTTTATCCCAGTCCTGCTCAATTTTGATTTGCCCCAGACGTTGACCGCCTTTTTTTTCATCAAAAATTGCCCTGCCTTTGATTTGAAAATGCAAACCTTTACGGTCGCCATTTAATCCTTCTGCATCATAACCCATGGCATCATTCCGGGTTTCAAGATCAAGATATGTACATGCATCATGGAGCGCAATTTCAGCACTTATTCCCAATGGTTTGCCAGTAGTACGACGATATTCTGCCGCAATCCGGCGTGCTTCTGAAATCAATTTATCGACTGAGTATAATGACACTGTCTCATCCATCCAATTCCATGCTCTTATATAAGCAAAGAACACAACTAATTTATTCGATAGTTTATCTAATTAGCGTCCGTATAAACAATGACTTGAACTAAATAGAAGTCATTGTATCAATGATAATTAGTAACTGAGTGATTTTGCCTTATTTTGTGCTTTTTTAGCTTGTTTCAGATTACCCATCTTTTGATGAGCATGCGCCATTACACGCCAGCAATCGGCCTGTAAAGAGCGGTAATTTGCTTGATTGGCAGCGCCTTTGTTTGGAATTGAAGATAAAGCCAGGGCTTTTTTCGCAAGATTGATAGCTTCTTTTGATTTTGCAGCATAAAGGCGTAATTTAGCCATATATAACCACAAGGCTGGATTACGTGGTTCGATACGCAATGCCCTTTCAATCTGACTTTCAGCGGTGCTTAAGGCCCCTTTTTTGCTGGCTTGTCTGGCCTTACTTAGCAATGCTAATACTGCTTTACCCGTTTTTGGTCCGGGGCGTACTTCACCTGAGGCAGATGTCCATCCCGTCGATTTGTCCTTTGGAGCCTGGCAAGCGATAAGTGATCCTGCGAAGACTAAAAGTAAAATACGAATAATAAATAGTTTTGTATTTTTCATATAATGATATTTATTCTTTTAAACATGAACCGTATTCTTCTGGTGCGTTATTTTTTCTAAATGCAAGATAAGCTGCAGTGCTACAATCTTCATCAACAAGATAGCCTTTACCTGCGTTGACATAATGATATTCAAGTTCATCATCATTAGCAAAAGAAAAAGGCCGGGTTCTGATTTTTTTCATAATCTCAGACCATATAGGTAATGCACCACTTGAACCTGTTAAACCTGTAGACTGGTTTTCGTCAGTCCCCAACCAGGTGACAATTAAATGTTCACCACTAAAACCGGCAAACCAGCTATCCCGGGTATCATTTGTTGTACCGGTTTTACCTGCAACTTTTAAACCTTCAGGCAAACGCCAGCGTAAAGAACGTGCTGTACCCTGACGAGTGACTTCATGCAATGCGCTGTTTATTATTCTTACTGACGTTTCATTAACACCTTGTTTTATTTTAACCGGGTAATGTTTCAACTGCTCACCATTTGCAGTTAATACTTTTCGAATAGTATGCAATGGTGTTACAAAACCTTCAGCAGATAAGGTTTGATACATTTGCGTTATTTCCAGCGGTGTCATTGTTACTGCACCCAGTAACATCGATGGATAAGGTGGAATATCCCGTTGAATGCCCAGACTCCTTAAAGTTGTAACAATTGACTCAAAACCTAAAGCCAGACCTAAGCGCACTGTTGCCTGATTATACGAACTAATCAGCGCTTTAAATAATGGAATCTCACCATGAGATTCACCTGTGTAATTACGTGGTGACCACAACTTCCCATTCTGTGCTTTCAGGGTAATGTTTTTATCTTCAATCAGTGTAACAAGAGAATATTTATTTTTTTGACCTAGTGCAGTTAAATAAATAGCCGGTTTTATCAGTGAGCCAATTGGTCGTAAAGCATCTAACGCACGATTAAAACCTGCATAGCCAGGTTGCTTGTCACCTACTACTGCAAGAACATCTGCATTATTAGTATTGGTAACAATCACAGCACTTTGTAATGTTCCATTTAGATTTTTTTGTTTATCTAACTGTTTCACTTTTGACTTAACAACTTGCTCTGCTATTTTTTGAACATAAGGATCAAAAGTAGAAAATATTTGTAAGCCTTCTGAAGTTAAATCTTCTTTTTTATAATCCTTCTGTAACTGGCGGCGCAATAGATCCATATATGCAGGATAAGAACTGGTTATTTTTTTACTACGTTTAATCACATTTAAGGCTTTATTTTTAGCAGTTTCTGCCTGGTAAGTCGTTATACTGCCCTGTTTTTCCATTAAAGCAATAACAGTATTACGGCGTTTTAGAATACGTTTCCTGTGTCTCCATGGATCGTAATATGATGGACCTTTTACCATTGCAACAAGTGTTGTTATTTCCGAAAGATTAAGATTATAAACAGGTTTATCAAAATAAAATCGGCTTGCTAAACCAAAACCATGTATCGCACGTTTTTTATCCTGACCTAAATAAATTTCATTCAGGTATGCTTCTAAAATTTCATTTTTCTCGTAATGTACTTCAAGTAAAAGCGCCATAATGGCTTCGTTAAATTTTCGCACCAGGCTTTTCTTTTTTGTAAGAAAAAAGTTCTTTACCAGTTGTTGAGTTAAAGTGCTGCCGCCCTGAACAACTGCACCTGCTTTTATATTGGCAAACATTGCCCGAATAATAGCTTTTGGATTAACACCATAGTGTGAATAAAACTGACGATCTTCAACGGTTAATAATGCAGAAGTTAAATATTCAGGAACATCATCTAGCTTAACTAATAAGCGATCTTCCTGGTGAGATGGATAAATACGTCCCATAACAGCCGGCTCCAGACGAACCACAGCAATATCTGTCTTGTCTCTAAAATCGCTAACATCAGAAATAAAGCCTGAATCAATTTTTACTTCAATGTAACGTGGCGGCTGATGGCCATCCCAAAAATCAAAATCGCGTATTACAACTCGATAACGATTCCCCCTTTTTTGATAACGTCCTGTTTTAATCTCTTTATGAGTTAACTGATAGCCGGATATTTTTAATTCAAAATTAAATTGTTCTTGTGATAGTGGTTTGCCAATGTAAAGTTCTAAAGGACGGGCATAAACACGAGCAGGTACTGACCATTTTCTGCCATTAAATTGAGTGCGAACTTCAAAATCAAGATAGATGACATAAATTATAAAAATAAAAAGCAACGTAAGAAAGATGCGTATTAACGGTAGCTTGTGATTTTTCTTGCTTTTTTTACGATGAGAATGCTTTTTTGAAACGGTCTTTTTTTTACGTCGTTGGGGGGATTTTCTTTTCATGCCTGCATTCTACCGCAAACATAACTATGCAGCTGGTAAAAAATCACATTTAGACTAATGATGGATTGGATGAAAATGTACCGATACAACGGCATTAAGATTGAATTTTTTACAGTTGAGAGTACGACTAAATTACAATATCAATAGCTTCAGCTTCTCTTTCATCTGAATGTTGTTTATGTGAATTTGTTAAATCATTTTTTGGAGGATTATATGCTTCATCTACCCGTGAACGATTCATGGACGCCTGTTTTTGCGGATCAGGCTCATGGCCGAAACTAATTAAACGACCATCCAGGCGACGTTGACTCTCTTCCTTATTCTGTTGCAATTTTTGCTGAGTCGCACGCTGTTGTTGCGTTCGTTCCTGTGCTTTATTTTCTGCAATTTTTGCTTGAGATTCATCATGAGTATTCGATTGACGATCACTGCTACTTTTAGAAGGCGTGACAGAGCGGCTAAATGATGCATTTGATACTGATGAAATTTCCATAGCCTAATTTTAGCTCATGAACCTGACTTTTTCTGTGCCCATTTCATCATTTTCATAAAAGAGCTACTTAAACTAATTTATTAGATAAATAGCATATCTTATTGATTTTTACTCAAAATTAACTAGAATTGACCTATGAAAATCATATTCAGACAAATAAAAATGACCCGTATCCTGTCTATTTTGGCTGTAACACTGGCTCTTTCTGCTTGTGGGAGTAGTCCTAAATATAAGAGCAGCCGAACATCTGCTAGCAAGCAAACTGTTATTAAAACAGCCAGGAAGATGCTGGGAGTTAAATACCGTTATGGTGGCACCTCTCCCTCTCGGGGTTTTGACTGCAGTGGACTGGTTCAATACAGTCATAAGGTCGCCGGAATCAATCTTCCCCGTACCACAAGCCAGCTGTATAAAGCAGCAAAACGCATATCACGCAAATATCTAAAAGCAGGTGATTTAGTCTTTTTTAAAACATCAATCTCACGTGCTGTTTCACATGTGGGTATTTACCTGGGCAACAATAAATTTATACATGCCCCCTCTTCTGGCAAGCGTGTGAAAATTAGTTCTATGAAAGAAAAATACTGGCGAAAACGATATACAGGTGCCGGGCGTATTCTTTAGTTTTAAAGCCCAACAAATTTCACGTTTTCATAAAACGTTTTATCAGATTTCCACGCCAGTTTCTAAAGTGCTCGGCTGTATCAATACTCACTGCTAATGCTGCTGGTATGACGATCAAAGTAATCAAGGTTGCAAAAGCAAGCCCCCATGATAATGCAAGGGCCATCGGTGCAACAAATGGATCCGTTCCGCCCCAACCATAAGCCGTTGGCAACAATCCGACTACAGTTGTTGCTGCTGTTAGAACAACTGCTCGTAAACGTCTGCGACCCGCTAATAAAATGGCTTCCATTGCATCCATTCCCTCTTCACGAGCGCGTTGAATAAAGACCAGTAGTATCATCGAACTATTTACAACAACACCCGTTAACGCAACCATACCCATGGTAGAGAAGAAAGATAATGGCATGGGCTTCCACAAGATATCATGCAGATAAAAACTTAAGATTACCCCGACAACACCAAAAGGTATCGCTAACATAACGATAAGTGGATAACCTAAACTATTAAACTGAATAGCGAGTAAAAAGAATATCGCAATGAGTGCAAAGAGGAATGAAAATGCCAGATCCTGAAATGATTCATCATTTTTTTCAGCCTCACCGCCAAAATTAATTTTAACCTTATTCTTAAATTCAGCTAACCATACTTTTTGATTATCTGCGACCAGCTTGTTTAATTTAATACTACTGGTTTGAGTTTCATCAATGTTCGCAAAAACACGAATCACTCTTAAGCCATCTTTATGACGAATGGTCGTGAATCCTGTTTTTTCATCAAACCGGGCAATTGAACTTAAAGGTATTAAACCACCACGATTATTTGGTATTTTTAAATTCTGTAATGCTTTTATGTCTTCAATATCTTCCGGATAACGTATCGTCACATCAACTTCTTCTGTTCCATATCGCGTTGTCGTTACCCGCAAACCATCTACCGTTGCACGTATATGTGAAGCCGCTGTTGCCAGGGTAACACCGGCATAAGCAGCAAGTCCTTTATCCAAAACCACATGAATTTCTTTGTCACCTGGTTGCAAGCCACTCTCAATAGTGGTGACACCCTTAATATCTTTTAAAAATTTAATTAAATTCTCAGCAACATGTTCGTTTGATATACCATCTTTACTTGATATTTCTATTTCCAAAGCACGACCCGTTGGTGGCCCTGGTTTAACAAGCTCAAAAGCAATTTCAAGGTCAGGGTATTTTGAAGGTAAATTCTTTTCCAGATAACGTAGATCCTTAACCGCATCATGATCTGGTCTCAATACTGCGGGTAAATATAGTACTCTTATTTGTCCAAAACGACTTCCACGTTGAGTTAAAGGATCACCTGCATCGCGCTGAGTTTGTCCACTGGAAAGTATGGTGCTTTCAAGATGTTCTGCATTTACATGAAGACGTATTTCCTTATCTACATCTTTTAAGTGTGTGCGTAATTCATTTAGATTTGTACCTGGTTTAGCCGTGACACGAACTAAATATTGATCAACCGCAACAGCTGGGAATAATTGAAACTGCATTGCCTGTTTTGCTAAAACAATGCTTCCAATTAATATTAAAGCGGATAAAAACACAACAGTCCAGCGATGATGTAATACCCAGGAAAGAAATCTTGCATAGCCATGTTCAAAATTTATCAACCATTGTTTTTCTTTTACTTTAATTTTTGAATTGGTTAAGTGACTTACATGGCTGGGTAAAATCAGGAATGCTTCAAGCCAGGAAAAGAACAACAGAGAAATAACCACAACAGGAATTGCAATAATAAATTTACCTATCATGCCAGACATAAACATTAAGGGTAGAAATGCTGCTACGGTTGTTAAAATGGTTGTCGTGACCGGACCAAATAATTCATAGGCACCTTTTACCGCCGCATCATTAGGTGAATCACCCTGTTCCATATGATAGGTAATATTTTCACCGATAATAATTGCATCATCAACTAACATTCCCAGTACCATAATAAAGCCAAGCATTGATACCAGGTTTAATGTAATTCCCGATAAATGCAAAAAAAACAATCCGGTCAAAAATACTATTGGTAGACTCCATGTGGTTGTCATGGCAACAGAGAAACGTAAAAAAATAATAAGTGAAATAAATACCAGAATTAGCCCAACAATACCATTGTTTGTTAACACGCCTAAACGTAAACGTGCGAAGCGTGAAAAATCCTGAGATGTACCAATATGAACATCAGGTCCATATAATTCCGGTATTGTTTTAATATAATCTTTTACTTTATCAACAACATCAATAATATCGCCATCTGTCTTTTTCAAAATAATCAAATTCAAGGCAGGATCGCCACCTGAATCAAGGTAGATAGTAGGAATTACTAATGATTCTTCAATTGTTGCAATATCACCAAGCTTAATACTATCGCCCCGATCATTTGAACGTAATACAAGTTCAGCTACATCTTTCACATTCTGGAATTGTCCAACAATGCGAACCATCTTTTGTCCTTCAATGGTATTAACTTGTCCACCTGGTGAATTAATATTCCACGCTCTTAATAGTGAAGCAATTTCACCAATAGCAATACGATGCAATGAAAGTTTATCCGGATCAACGGTAATACGGATTTCAGCTTTACGATCTCCCTGAATTTGTACCCTGGCAATACCCTTAATGCTTAAAAGTTCATCCTGAATCTGGTCACCCAAACGTTTTAATTCGAGCTCAGAAACCGGGGCAGATACTGCAAGTTGAATAACCGGGAATACTGCTCCATCTATTTCAAGAACATGGGGTTTTGCTGGCAGGTCATCCGGTAAGACGGTTTGATCAACTGCCATTTGTACATCATTAGCAATTTGATCCCGATTACCTGAATCCGGATCAATATCAAGATTAATAATACCTGAACCACTAAAAGCAATTGAATTCATGGTGTCGATACCACTTAAAGCTTTTAGCTCCTGTTCAATAGGGGTAATGACCAATCGTTCAATTTCTGAAGGTGACGCACCGGGATATGGAATATCAATACGAATCTTATCCAGGTTCACATTTGGAAAAGCTTCACGATTAATATCAAAAATTGCATATATACCAACAGACATTAAAAAAATTGAAATCAGATTAACCATCAATGCCCGTTCAACAAAATAGCGGAATACTGATTTCATTTATTAACTCCATGTTGTATAGCCAGTTCATTCCAAAACTGTCCTGTAATTATCTGTAATGCAATCAGGCGATTATTCAAGTCAATTTTCTGATTTTGATGTGTTAACTGTGCGAATGAATACTCATTTTGAAATTGAATAAGTTGTGCAGTATTAGCCCTGCCTGTACGAAAACGATGTTCGACTTCCTTTAACTTTAAAGATTCACTGTTTAATTTTTGATGAGCTGTTTTTACCGCGAGTTTAGCTGCTTTAATTTCAGCAACCAAGCCTGCCACGGTATAGCGAATATCATCATTACTTTTGTGAACATTCTGTAAAGCAATATTTTTTTCTAATAGCGCTTGTTTATATTTTGAAGTTACACCTTTGTCATCAAATAGATGCTTATATTCAATGCTTACTGCACCTGCCCAATCCCGCTCACTAACAGTACCCGTATTATTTTCTCCATCTGAAGTTCTCGAACCCACAGACATGACCAAATCAAGGTTATCTTTTTTGCTATCTCGTGCTGAATATATCTGGCTTTCTGCGATTTGAAGTCTGGCCTGAGAAATTTTAACCGTCGGATGATAGGCTTCTGTTGTATTGATTAATTCATTAATATCATAGTATTTATTGATTTCTACCGATATCAAAACTGGCTGCAGCTCCTGTTCCCAGTTCTCAAGCATTAATCGATTAAGGGAGTTTTGCTGTTGCTTCCATTGAAGTTGAATAGCACTTAGTTCTGCTAACTTAGAGTGTAATTGTGCTACTGCCTGCAATTTATCTTTCTTTTCTGACAGGCCTAAATTAACATTTTTATTAATATACACTTTCAGCTTTCTTGCGTGTTGCACAGCTTGATTTGCACTCTTCACTCTTGCGAGTGTTGATAGAGAGGAATAAAAAAGATCCTTCACTTTTTCAGCTAATGTAATACGGGTTAGTAATTGATTTGCTTTAGCCAAATCATGGCCTGCATCGGCTGATATTAAACCTTCATTATATGAGGGGTTACCCACTCCCTGAGATAAAGGTATACGATAGCTTAAATCAAGTTTTGTAGTATGGGCAGGATTAGGTAAAGATGGACTAAAAGATAACGAGCTATCCTCATAGCGATAACCGCCACTTAAACTTAAAGTTGCTCCTGACTTTAACTGACGAGCAATCGAACCACTTATATCCAGACGATCAGATGGCGTACCTAGACCTGTCAGGTCATGTGTAACACCAGCACTACTATTTAATATCCATCCCAGTCTACTTTCAACCTGTTGCCTTTGTTCTGCGGCCTGGGCAACATCCATCTCCGATATTTTTAAAGATGGATATCGATCAAGAACACGTTGCATAACCTGGTAAATCGTTAACTCGGTTTTATTACCTGCCAGTGCAGGCGTAATCAGGAAAATATTACTGATAAGCACATAAATTATTAAAGCTGGTTTGTTCATCCCTGACTATCCCTTGCTATCCCACGCAGAAAAATATCTAAATGGGAGCTTAGATATTTTTGAGTATCAAACGCCTCATCAAATGGTGCGAGTGAATGTTGCCATATTGCAGAAAAAACCATTGGTGTAAGAAATAAGCGAGTTGTATATTCCAAATCACATTTTCTGAATTCACCTCGTTCAATACCAAGACTTATCAGATTCGATACAAAATGGTGTGTTCGTTGAATTACATTTTCTAAATAAAATTTAGCCAGCTCAGGAAAATTTGATGCTTCAGCAATCATCATTTTTGAAATACCGGATAGTTCAGTCTCCAGAACATTGGTTTGCCATTGCTCTTGCAATTTAAACATCAGCTCTTTAATAGAGCCTGTGTATTGTTCTGCTTGCTCTTCTGCTTTAGCTATCTGAGGTAATACAAACTCACTCACAACCGCTTTAAACAAGGCCTCTTTGCTTGCAAAATAAAGATAAAGTGTACCTTTTGATACCCCTGCCTTTTTCGCAACTTCATCCAGTTTTGTAGCGGCAAAGCCTTTAATTGAAAAAGTTGTTAATGCTGCTGATAGAATTTCAGCCGGCCGATCTTCTTTACGACGACGCCATCGGCATGATTCCTTAGCACTTGAGCCTAATTCACTCACAAAAACCCCTGTTAAATAAATGACCAGTCAGTCATTTAATAGCGAAACGTAAATAAAGTCAAGGATTTAGAAAATGAAGGAATCAATATATTTAGGAATTGGATGAGCTAACAATGGTGACCTGGCTGGAAATTATAAACCGATGTAAATATTACTATTGATACTTATTTAACAGCTGAGAGACATGCTGAAGTAACAAATCATTATCGAAGGGCTTGTTTAAAAAGACATCTATACCATATTCGGTATTAATAGCCACATATTCAAAATCACTGTAACCAGTACATAAAATAATGGGAACTTCATAGCCTGAATGAAGAATGTTTTTAGATAATTCCAGGCCTGTTAAACCTGGCATAG
The DNA here is from genome assembly GCA_964654445.1 of uncultured Thioalkalispiraceae bacterium. Classification (GTDB taxonomy): domain Bacteria; phylum Pseudomonadota; class Gammaproteobacteria; order UBA6429; family Thiohalophilaceae; genus JAGLTQ01. The sequence continues at coordinate 24,961 of CAZZIS010000006.1, read as the reverse complement.
TTTGATCAGTAATTATAATATCGATTTTATGATTATTTTGTTTAAAATAATTTAAACCTTTAACAGAATTATTATATGTGATGACCTTATATCCTTCGTCATTTAATAAATCACTAAGATAATTAGTAATCAAAGACTCATCATCTATAGCAAGTACAGTTTTTCCTATGTGTATATTTTTAGATGTCTCAACATTATATTGCCCATTCTTTTCTTTTATACTTTTTGATTTCATTCGAGGAAGATTAACCTGGGGAAAAAATACCTGGATGACTGTTCCTTTTTTAGTACGAGCATTTTTTGACTTAACAACAATATGTCCGTCACTACCATGTACAATACCATGTAGCATCGAAAGTCCCATACCAGACCCTTTACCTATCTCTTTGGTAGTAAAGAAAGGGTCAAAAATCCTTCCAAGTATTTCCTTACTAATTCCAACTCCGTTATCACTAACAGTGAGTTGAATATATTTTCCGGAAAAAGTGGTATGACATGAATCACAAATACCTTTAACATTAGGTAAATATTCTAATGCAACATCAATTTTCCCGCTTCCATCAATCATTGCATCTTTAGAATTAATAACCAGGTTCATAACACTTTGACTGAACTGAACAGGATCAACTTCAATATAATATTTTAAGTTATTATTTCTAATCTTAAGATTGAGAGTAATACTACTGGGTATAAGTGACACTAACATTTTAATCGCTTCTTTTGCTAATGGTTCAGGTTCTAATACCTGTAAACCACCAACGTCCCCACGACTAAAGGCTAATAACTGTTGTACCAGATCACGCGCACGTTCACCAGCACGAGAAATTTGAGAAAGATAACCAGTTATTATTTTATCTTCATATTGTGCTGCCCGTCTTTTGGTTAAACCTGTATAGCCCATTATAGAAGCAAGCACGTTATTAAAGTCATGCGCAATACCTCCTGTTAACTGCCCAATGGCTTCCATTTTTTGAGTTTGTTGAAGTTGTCGTTGTAACTGGTATTGAGAGGTAACATCCTCAACAACACCACAAATTGCATATATTTTTTTTGAATCATCAAACAATGGGAATTTATCGACCGACAAACTAACATTATTCCGTTCAATCTCAAGTGCACTTTCATAATGCACAGAACATTTATCTGATAATATTTTTTCATTATCGCGTGTAAAAAACTCATCAACATTACTGTCAAAAATATATTTACTTTTAAAACCAATAATATCACTCTGTGGCATATTCACGAACTCACAGAATTTTTTATTGGCTAAAAGGTATTCGTTTTCTGTTGTAGTTAAAAATACAAAATAAGGCAGGGCATCAATAAGCTTTTGCAGTTGTGTTTGACTTTGCTTGAGCGCATCAGACATTAGTGCACGTTCATTAATATCCCTGCCAACAATGAGGATTTCTTTTTTAGAAGTGCTTTCAATTAAAGTGCTTTTCAAATGATAACGTTTTTTACCATTAGAAGTAGAGAGGAAGGCATCAATTTCAGCTTTACCGTTAACTACAGTACTATTGATAATCGCTTTAATTGAAGTTCTGCCACAAGACTTGAATAAGTTACTAAATTTACTAGCAAGTAACTTTTCTCTGGATAATGACACAACATCTTCAAGATTTTTATTCCACCAAACAACTTTACCTGCAAGATTAAACCGGATAATAACATCAGGAATAGAATTCAGGATTGCATCGAATTCCGTCTGAGGAAGATTTGATGTTTGATCTGAAATATTCTTTTTGGATGATGTGCTTGATTTCTTCTTCTTCAATTATTTAACTCACTGTACAAACAACTGAATAGAATTAAACTATGCATCAGTTTCAATTTTTTTAATCTGTTGTAATAATTCTGATAACGCAAATGGTTTATTCAAAATTACATTAGCACCTAATTTCTCTGCCATGCGCAAATAACTTTCTGCAAAGCCCCGGTTTCCCCCGGACATCATAATAACCTGAATATCCGGATTGATTTGTCGTAGCTCAAGTAACAATTCAATACCATCAAGATCAGGCATAACGATATCAGTCACTACAATATCGGGGTTAAATTCAGTAAAATGTTTTTTTGCTTCTTTACCATTATCACTAATCATTACATCATAGTCATTATCGGTAAGAAACTCGTTCAACAAATCCAGAAATTTCTTATTATCATCGACAACTAATATTTTTATTTTATGCATTGTTAAAAATAATTGGAAAATTGAAAGAAGAATGCAACCATTAATTAATAAATCAATTTACGAATATTACTATAACGTAATTAATAATAAAAAGGTTCATATTAAATGAATAATAATCTCACAAAATAAATATGGACAATGTGTGTTTTTGAGGATATTTTGCTACTAAAAGTTAAATTTCAAGCCGGACATATAACTTATATCGGTACTTTTAATCGTTTGCGAAGGTTCACTGTCGTGTTCAACATCTAAACTTAATCTAAAACTTAAATTTTCATTGATTTTAAAATCGAGTTTCGTCTCTAATAAAGCGCGATAATCCGAAAGACGATTTAAACGTGGCTGATAATATATGACATTAGAAAAACTTATTGTTGAATTTATCCTATATTTAGATAAAAAGTAAAAATTGGCTCGTGCATATTCTTCTGTGCCCTCATCTGTCAGACCACTGGTGAACTTAATTTCTTCCCTTGAATAAAATCCACCTAATCCCAGATAAGCATGATGTTGTTCTGATTTTGCAACTGAATAACGAACTCCTGTCCCTAACAAACCACGATACGACAAACGGGTGAATTCATTAGTTTCCAATTGCCCAAATAATTCCCAGTCCAGTGTATTATTTAACTGATAAATGTAACGATAATGAATAAAAGCTTTATTCACGCTACGTACATCATTACTTTCACCATATTGATAACCTAATATCGCCAGATTAATTGATTTTTCAGTTTTCCAGCTAAACTGTGCGTTTAACGCTGCTTTTGTCGTATTACTATTGCCAGAAGAACCGCTCACGGTTAAATCAAGATCGGCTGCAAAGGTATTTTTTTTATCATCAAAATGCAATCCATCCATATTAACAATCGCCATCGTTGTTATTGGAAGTATCGATAGAATAGAAAAAATGACGACGCTATAAACTAGTGATGTGATTGATTTCATCGTTATTTTTATTGGCACAATTTTTATTTTAATACGGCAACGATAAAACCAGGGAGGGATATCTATTTGCGTCTTTTGACGCGGTTTAAACTAATTACGTCTTTTTTTCTCAGTGAGCTCTTTACGTAAAATGACATAATGCATAGGTGCATCAAAAACCAGTTTAACCGCACCTTTATTATATTTGTCGATCTTGATTTCAATAACATCATCACCATTTTGAATGATAATTGATTCGCCAGATTTCCTTTCTAGTACAAGCATTTTCTGTCCTCTGAAATATATTACTTGGTCGATCCATATACACATGTAAAGATTCATCATATCACGAATCAATCATACATTAATTGTATCAATATTGAAAATTGATAACTATATTCAGAATTTACCATATATAGATATTCAAATACAAAATATTCAGGCATAAAAAAAGATCCTTACGGATCTTTTTTCATTATATGGCGTCCCCAAGGGGAGTCGAACCCCTGTTACCGCCGTGAAAGGGCGGTGTCCTAGGCCTCTAGACGATGGGGACTAAAAACGGTTTAGTCGTCGTCGTTTCGTTCGGATAAAAGTGTTGTCACCATGCCGGTTAACAAGACAATAAATCCAAAAGGTATGATGGAGCCAAGCCAAATTATCGCGTTTTCGCTCTCATTAAAAAGAAGCGTAAACCCAATCACCATACCACTAACGATGAGCAAAATTCCTGCAATAACAGCAAATCTACCTGCTTTATGCATTTGCTCGTTTCTTCATACAGGACATAGTCATATTAACATTTCCCAGTATTTGGTGGAGCTAGGCGGGATCGAACCGCCGACCTCTACACTGCCAGTGTAGCGCTCTCCCAGCTGAGCTATAGCCCCTGTAAGAGAGCGCGCAATTTACGTTAGCAGGCCTGTTATGTCAATAAATTTCTTAAAATTTAGCAGATTTTTAACTTGCGGCTTCAATTTTTGCCCAGGTATCGCGCAATGTCACTGTACGGTTAAAAACAGGCTTTTTATCAACTGAATTTTCACTATCCCGGCAGAAATAACCTTCTCGTTCAAACTGAAAACGCTCCCCTGCTTCGGCCTTTTCAAGTGAGGCTTCGAGGTAACAGGTTGACAACATTTCAAGTGAATCCGGGTTGATATAATCCGTAAATTCCTTGTCTTCTTTAGCGGCCCCATCGGGATTTGCATGAGTGAATAAGCGGTCATATAGACGTACTTCCGCTTCAACTGCGTGGACTGCAGAAACCCAGTGAATAACCCCCTTCACTTTACGGCCATCAGCAGGATTCTTATTCAGCGTCTCTGGGTCATATGAACAACGTAGTTCAATAATTTCGCCATTACTGTCTTTAATCACTTCATCACAACGAATCACATAAGCGTTACGCAAGCGTACTTCTCCGCCTGTCTTTAGCCGTTTGTACTTGTTATTTGCCTCTTCCTTAAAATCATTTTTATCAATGTAGACTTCTCTCGCGAATGGAACGGTCCGTTTTCCCATTTCTTCTTTTTGCGGATGGTTCGGCGCTTGCAGCTGCTCTACCTTATCTTCAGGATAATTTTCGATGACTACCTTTAATGGGTTCATCACCGCCATGCGACGTGGAGCGATTTCATTAAGATCTTCACGGATACAGTTTTCCAATACACCCATTTCAATCGAGTTCTCGGATTTTGTCACACCAATACGATCACAAAAATCGCGAATCGATGCGGGAGTGAAACCACGACGACGCAAACCTGCAATGGTAGGCATGCGTGGATCATCCCAACCGGATACATGATTATTTTCAACAAGCTGAGTCAATTTGCGTTTACTGACGATAGTGTATTGAAGATTTAAACGTGAAAATTCAATCTGCTGAGGATGACATTCGATATTAATATTATCCAATACCCAATCATATAACGGACGGTGGTCTTCAAATTCCAGGGTACATAAAGAGTGCGTAATGCCTTCTAATGCATCTGAAATAGGGTGGGTGTAATCATACATTGGATAAATACACCATGCTTCACCCGTTTGGTGGTGAATCACACCATGACGGATGCGATATAACGTAGGATCACGCATATTCATATTGGGAGATGCCATATCAATTTTTGCACGCAATACTTTTTCACCATCGGGAAAACCCCCTGCTCGCATTTTTGCAAACAGTTCGAGATTTTCTTCAACAGTGCGATTTCGATATGGACTATCTTTGCCTGCATCTTTTAACGTACCGCGATAAGTACGTACATCTTCTGCATTCAAATCACATACATAGGCTTTATTGGCTTTAATAAGCTCAATCGCAAAGTCATGTAACTGTTCAAAATAATCTGAGGCGTAGTACAAACGATCCTGCCAGTCAAAACCTAACCACTTTACATCTTCCTGTATTGAAGCAACAAATTCTTCTTTTTCTTTACCTGGATTGGTGTCATCAAAACGTAAATTACAGGTGCCTTGAAACTCGTTAGCAATTCCAAAATTCAGACAAATAGACTTTGCATGACCAATATGTAAATAACCATTGGGTTCAGGTGGAAAACGTGTCGCCACTTTGCCATCGTTTTTACCTTCCGCTACATCTTTATCAATATATTGCTGAATAAAGTGGCGTGGTTTTGTTATTTCAGTATCACTCATTATTAAAACCTTAAATATTATTATTTACCGCAAAGGCGCAAAGAGCGCTAAGGAAATCTTAATGTTTTTCTTTGCGTTCTTTGCGCCTTTGCGGTTAAAAATTATTCTGCTCTATTTGCTATATATTCTAACGCTTTATCGATACGTCTGTTACAGGCTTCTTTACCAATTAAATAAACGGTCAGATCAAGACTTGGCGATGGTGCACCACCCGTTACGGCAACGCGTAATGGCGTGCCCACTTTGCCCATTTTAATACCGAGTTCTTCGGCTACGCCATGAATTACATCATGGATTGGTTCAATGTCCCAACTTTCTAATGCATTTAATCCGGCTTGAGCGGTTTTTAATACTTCAGCTGCGACCGGGCGTAATTGTTTTTTTGCCATTTTTTCATCGAACTCTTCAAAGTCGCGATAATAAAACTGACTAACCTCTGCAAGTTCAACTAAAGTCTGGGCCCGTTCACGTTGTGCAATAACAACATCTTCCAACTTCGGGCCATTAGAAGGATCTATACCCAGGTTACCAAGATGTACACTGAGTAATTGTGCAATACGAGAAGCATCTTCTTCTTTCAGGTATTGCTGGTTAAGCCATTGTAGTTTTTCTGTATTAAAAGTTGATGGTGCTTTATTTACATTCACCACATCAAACAAGGAAATCATTTCATCTAATGTGAAAAGTTCCTGATCACCAGCTGACCAACCAAGGCGCACCAGGTAATTCATTAATGCTTCAGGTAAATAGCCCATTTCACGATAATCAATAACACTGGTAGCACCGTGTCGTTTAGATAAACGTGCTCCATCCTCACCTAAAATCATCGGTACATGAGCATATGTTGGTGCTTCATGCCCCATCGCTTTTAAAATATTAATCTGGCGTGGTGTGTTATTAATATGATCATCACCACGAATAACATGGCTTATTTTCATATCATGATCATCAACCACAACTGAAAGATTATAAGTGGGTGAACCATCAGTCCGTTTAATAATAAGATCATCAAGTTCTTTATTTTGAACCGTTATTGAACCGCGAACTAAATCATCAAATACAACTTCACCCTCTTGTGGGTTGGCAAAACGAATTACGTGCGGTTCGTCAGCTGACACATCATGCCCACGACAGTGTCTGTCATAACGTGGTTTCTCCTTAGCCGCCATTTGTTCTTCGCGTAATTTTTCAATGCGTTCTTTGGAGCAGTTACAACGGTAGGCATTGCCATTATCTAATAGTTGCTGAATAACTTCTTCGTAACGATCAAAACGGTGTGTTTGATAAAAAGGACCTTCATCATAATCCAGCCCCATCCAGGCCATACCTTCAAGAATAGCATTCACAGATTCTTCAGTTGAACGTTCGAGATCAGTATCTTCGATGCGTAAAACAAACTTACCTCCGTGTTTACGGGCATAAAGCCAGGCAAATAAAGCGGTGCGAGCACCACCTATATGTAAATAACCGGTTGGGCTAGGGGCAAAACGAGTCCGAATGGACATAACTTCTCCAAATATTCAAACAGATACTATAAAAGGTCGCTATTGTAACCATCCACAGCAAAAATTACATCGGCTTAACCTTTGGATTTTATTAAAGAGAGGATTTACAGGTCATTTTGTTCAGGCAGCAAATACTCATGTGCATATTTAATATGCACAGACTGCTCAATAAACACATCAAACAAGTCTGAATCGATATGACCCGTTTCACTCATATCTTTTAGTATTGAAATAGCCTGTGAAAGTTTCATTGGAGCTTTATAGGGTCGATCTCGAGCAGTAAGCGCTTCAAATACATCCGCAATGGCCATAATCCTTGCCTGCACCGACATTTGCTCTTTAACCAGGCCCTTAGGAAAACCTTTTCCATCAACTCGCTCATGATGACCTCCGGCATATTCAGGTACATTTTTTAAATGCTTTGGAAATGACAATGTACCCAACATTTTTATTGTTGCAAGAATGTGATTATTAATTATTTCCCGCTCATCCTCAGTTAGGGTTCCTTTTATAATACATAAATTGTTAACTTCATCCTGGCTTAACAGAGGTTGTTTTTTTCCTTCCTTGTCTTTCCATTGCAGTTTCGCCCATTCTTTTACTTTATTAATATCATCCTCATGCATGGATTCACCGCCTTTATTATGTCGACGGAGAAACGTACCTGCTTCATTTAAAGCCTCAATTTTTTCTCTATATATTGTATTGGTTTTATCCTTATTTGCACCTTCAGATAAACCTGTTAGTTTTTCAATTTCTGCGTCGCGTTTCATTACCTCCAAACGCAGATCAATCATCTCGATACGATCAACTATTCTTTCAAGTTTTGTTGATTTGTCCATTACGTATTCGGGAGTAGTTAATTTTCCACAATCATGTAACCAGGCCGCAACTTCAAGCTCATAACGATCATCATTGCTCATTAAAAAATCTTTAAATACACCCTCACTGGTATTATGTGCAGCATCAGCAAGAAACATGGTGATAACCGGTAGTCGTTTGCAGTGACCACTGGTATGAGGAGATTTTTCATCAATTGCGGTGGCGATGAGTTGAACCAATGAATTAAATAACTCATTCAAACTATCAATTAATTGTTTATTCGCTATGGCAACTGCTGCCTGACTTGCTAATGATTCTACTAAATGCTGGTCTTCTTCACTAAAAGGAATAATATTATCTGCATCTACAGATTTCGCATTAATTAACTGTAGTACACCAATCACTTCATTTTCATGATTTTTCATGGGGACAGCTAAAAAAGACTGCGAATGATAACCTGTGCTTTTATCAAACTCATACGTTCCTGAAAAATCATATCCTTCGGTATTATAAGCATCATCAATATTAATGGGTTTATCTTCAATAACCGATCGAGTCACAACCATGCTTAAATTAGGCATGCCATCATCATTATAAAGACTCACAGGCTTGAAATTAATCGGCTTATCCGTATTGCCACCGAGATGAATGTCTAAAGAATCTGTTTGAATAACCACCATTTCAAGTTTTTTTTCGGCATTTAACAAATAAATAGTGCCTCCATCGGCATTAGTAATTTGTTTTGCACCAATTAAAATTTGTTCCAGCAAACTTGAAAAATTTTTTTCAGATGATAATGCAATACCAACTTCATTAAGCAAGGTTATTTTTCTAAAATCGCTATTTACTTTATCGTTCAATCTGGGGGGGATACCTTATACCGAAAAATTATAGAATAATTTTTACGTCATACATAAATATAAGTAAAGCTTAAAATAGTAAAAAGGGAAACCAGGTCACTATAATTGATTAAATTAAGAAATATTTCAAACCGCTATATTATTAAACACGACGATTTAATAATGGTAACAAAAAAGGGCTTATCAATATTTTGATAAAACCCTTTTAAACTATACAGAAGAATATCTTATATGAAGTTATGAAATTGTAAACAACTTCTCAAAATTGGAAATAGCAAATATTTTTTTAATATCATCGTTACAGCCATTAATTGTTATATTTGCACCTTCATTTCCAGCATGTTCACGAAGCAGTAAAAGCATACCTAAAGCGGAGCTATCAATGTATTCAGTACCCGACATATCAATAGTGTATGCCGCATCTGATTTTTCATTTCGATAAATATTTCTAAAATCATGATGAGCATTGAAATCAAACCGACCACTAATATTAATTAAGACCGTGCTACCACCATCACTTACATTACCTGAAATTGACATACTTTTTTCCTTACTATGTTGTTAGCTATATTCGCTTTATCTAAGAATAGCCTGAAGCCTTAGCAAGAACAACTTAAAATGACTTAAGCTATTTATGTTTACAATAACGGCATAAAAATAAATAACTTGAATCTGGACAAAAAAAAACCTCACAAAAGTGTGAGGTCTAAGAATTTGCGCTAAAGCGCAGGGGAGGAACTACCTAACTAACATTACTATTTAAAAAATGACCGCTGTGTAATTAGGTTATCGACTGCCCTGCGAATATCTTTAATTTTTATTAATACTGTAACCCATTGTTATTATTGTTTTTTTAATTAAAACACTTTTATTTGAGCACTAATTATTCAATTCCTCACTTTCTTTTAACCAGACACACTCTCCTCCACTAGCATTATTAATGGCCATTAAGCGTGCTTCATGCAACGTAAGTTCTTCTGCTGAGGCTCGTAGAACCTTTAACTGCCCTGATTTAATATTGACCATTCTAGGTTTGCTTACACCTGATTCATTATTAAAACCACCATCATCACCCTGTCCACCAAGTGACAACGCTGTCTGCCCGCCAGTCATAGCCAAATATGTCTCGGCTAAAATTTCGGCATCAAGTAATGCACCATGTAAATCACGCTGTGAATTATCTATATCATAGCGTTTACATAAAGCATCCAGATTATTTTTTTGGCCCGGATGCATTTTACGGGCTAAAACTAATGTATCCAGAACCGTACAAATATTGGCGATATGATTTTCATTTTGATTAAGCTGATTAAGTTCGTGATCAATAAACCCCACATCAAATGGAGCATTATGGATAACCAGCTCAGCACCTCGAATAAAATTCAAAAAGTCGTCAACAATATCAGCGAATAATGGTTTGTCTGCCAAAAATGCAGAGGTAATGCCATGTACTTCAACGGCACCCTCATCAATCTCACGTTCTGGATTAATATATTGGTGATAGCGCTTGCCTGTGACCCGCCTGTCAATGACTTCAACACAACCTATTTCAATAATACGATGTCCTAATCTGGGCTCAAGGCCTGTGGTTTCTGTATCAAGTATGATTTGACGCATAGTTGCTCTACTCTGATTTAGGTTGCACGTACGTTAAAAGATATGTTTCACCGCAAAGTCGCAGAGAGCGCAAAGAAGATCAAAATTAATTCAAATGAATATATAATCAATCTTATAGTATGCAATGCGTCTTTGCGGTAAATTCTTTTTCTCAATTAAACTAAAAGCTCATCAATTCCCTGGTTAGCCAGTTCATCAGCAACCTCATTCTCAATATGACCACTATGCCCTTTTACCCAAACCCATTCAATCTTGTGGCTTTCACATGCTTTATCGAGTCGTTGCCAGAGATCAACATTTTTCACCGGCTTTTTGGCAGCCGTTTTCCAACCCCGTTTTTTCCAGTTGTCCATCCACTCATTGATGCCCTTTAAGACATATTGTGAATCACTTGTTACTTTGACCTTACATTCACGATTCAGGCTTTCCAGAGCCTGTATCACCGCCATTAACTCCATACGGTTGTTGGTAGTTTCTGCCTCTCCACCACATAATCGTTTTTCATGATCCTTAAACCGTAACAATACTCCCCAGCCACCGGGTCCGGGATTACCTCGACATGCGCCATCGGTAAAAGCCTCTATCACATCACTCACAACTTATTCCTGTTTATTGTTTCGGCATTTAAGCCGTTAGTAACAACCTGACGTTGTGTACGCCAACGCGGTCGAATGGGTGTTAATGTTTCAACACGCTTGCGTGCCACTAGCACATAACCCGCTCCAAAATTAGGCCAAAAACGCTGGCCAATTTTCTCTAAAAAGCTCAATTTTTTGATTATATTCTCTCTTTGAATAGGTGGCCGATAGAAATAACCCTGGCGCTGAACCACATCAAAACCTAATAAAGCTAACCAATCCATCACTCTGGGAGCCGCCAGAAAGTGAGCATTCCAGGGAGCTTGTTTCGTCCAGAAAAGAAAAAAACGATAAATGTTCCAGATACTCCAGCGGTTAAAGCCGAGAATAACAACATGCCCTTCTGCGATCAAAACGCGCTCAGCTTCACGCAATACCTGGTGAGGTTCAAGGGAAAACTCTAATATATGCGGTAATATAACAATATCCAGGCTATCTGATTTCATAGGCAAATGAGCCAAATCCGCCTGGCAGCTAACCCCTTGATTTATATCGTAATCCAAGCAGAATTGAGCCGAAACCCGGCTACTTTTAAGCCAGTTTCCCGCAATTTTTTCAGTCTTGATTTCAGGACAACCCACCTGCAATAAAAAATAACCAAACAAATCAGGTAAGTATTTTTCTAAAAGTTCTTTTTCACATTGAGCCAGCCGTTGCCCAAGTGAAGAGGCATACCATAGCTGAAATTGTTGCCAGACTTTGACCTCATCATACTTCAAATGACGTTGCTGAAATGTCTTCTTTAACCCATGTACAAACTTTGAAAACATCTGTTTTATAAATATCCCTAATATTGATGTAGTTGGCACTCCGTCTTAATGGATTATTCAGGAGTTGACCCGCTAGCGCTTAATTCATACTATACGCACATAATAAACACTATCTTATTAAAATCACTAGAAATTTTATAATGCTGACAAAATTATTTTTTAACAAAGCCGCTCTTTCTATGCCAAAAATCCTTTCACGATTTTTTTCTCTCGCATTAATAACGATATTTTTGAGTGGATGCGTACATCAGCCAGTACAAAAACAAACAAACTTAGTTAGTGAAAAAGAAACAGCTATTGTTGTAAGCAATAAAATATTAACTGAAGAAGAGTTATTTCCTTATACTCGACTTGATACATGGGAACGTATCCGTAACGGATTTGACTTGCCTGATGTTGAACATAAACGCGTTCAACAGGAACTTAACTGGTTTAAACGTCACCCCGAATACATGAAACGTGTTGTTGAACGTGCTCGTCCCTATTTGCATTATATTATTGAGACAGTCGAAGCTGCGGGTATTCCTTCTGAAATAGCTTTGCTGCCAATTGTTGAAAGTGCCTTTCAACCCTTCGCCTACTCACATGGTCGTGCTGCCGGTATATGGCAATTTATTCCTTCAACAGGTAAACGCTATGGTTTAAAACAAAACTGGTGGTATGACGGCCGTCGTGATGTGTATGCCTCAACTAAGGCAGCAATAAAGTTATTAAAAAAACTTAATCAAAATTTCAAAGGCGACTGGATGCACGCTTTAGCTGCCTATAATACGGGGGATGCGAGAGTTAAAAGAGCCATTCGTCGTAATAAGCGTCGTGGTAAATCTATAGATTTTTTTGCATTACGCTTGCCTAAAGAAACCCGCGCTTATGTGCCTAAGTTATTAGCGTTGAAAAAAATCATAAATGATCCTGAAGAGTATGGTATTCAACTTGATGACATCCCTGACAAACCTTTCTTTGAGCAAGTTAAGCTTGATAGCCAGATTGATCTTGCTCTTGCAGCTGAAATGGCAGGGTTACCTCTGGATGATCTTTATCGCTTAAATTCAGGATATAACCGTTGGGCAACCTCACCTAATGGTCCATTTGATTTATTATTACCCGTTACTCATGTTGAACAGTTTAAAACAAAATTAGCAGAACTACCTGCAAACAAACGTATTCGCTGGGTTCGTCATCGCATCCGTAAGGGAGAAACACTCGGCACCATTGCACAAAAATTCCATACCAGTATTCGTACCATTAAACGTGTAAATCGCCTGCGCGGAAAAATGATTCGAGTTGGGCGCAGCTTAACCATCCCTGTTGCAAGCCGCTCTTTACGTGAGTATCGTTTAAGTGCAAACCAGCGTAAAAGTAAATTACAAAACATCCCACGTCAGGGACGCAAGGTTTCTCACATCGTACAGCAAGGTGATACATTCTGGGATCTTGCCCGTTATCATCGAGTCGGTGTTCGACAGCTTGCCAAGTGGAATAGTATGGCGCCACGAGATCGTCTTCAAGCGGGACAACGACTGATTATCTGGTCACGTCGTGGCAGCTCAGTTTCATCCTCAGTGGACATTGAAAATTTATCCGCACCACCTCTCCGCAATATAACTAAACGTATTGGTTACCGGGTAAGAAATGGTGATTCACTGGCCAGAATATCCAGCAAGTTTAAAGTCAGTATTAAACAACTTAAACGCTGGAACAGAAGCATAAGAACTAAAAAATACATACAACCAGGTCAATGGCTGACTTTGATTATTGATGTTGCACGACAATCCGGTAGTTCATAATTAACAACAGCTAGCTTTGTATACGTTACCTTGTATTATTTTTTATTAGTAACTCAGAGTAGCCCATATCTTCTTTTAGAATATGGTTGTTAAGCCAGTTTTTTAAAAATATCATTAATTCTTCAGATAAATCAAAATTTGAGCTTTTGGACTTTTCCATTAACTCAGACAATTGAGCTTCAATTTTTTTATGTGATGCCAGATGTTCTTCTGTCGCACTGTAGTTGAGACGAGTGAATAAACTTTCTTCATAAATAAAATGCGCTTTTGCATAATTTACCAGTTTTTTTAGAATAAACTTGGCGGCATCAGAACCTTTGCCAGCATCAATGGCAATATGTAAATCATTTATTAAAGCGATTAATACTTTATGTTGACGATCAATTGATGGCACACCAACTGATAAATCATCGTTCCATTCATAAAACATTATTTAATCTCATCATTAATATTTTAGCGATAAAGCAGCATAACATAGTATATACAAAATATTGAATATTGCATTAGAATTAAGGCTGAGCAATCAACGTAACAGAGGTAAAATGCACTACATTTATGAATAATTATCTTAAGCTAGCCCCTAAACAATGACGCCTGTAATAATGTTTTGGTATATAAGTCTTTTGGCTCATTAAACAACGTTTCAGTTAAACCTTTTTCGATAACTTCACCATTTCTCATCACAATCACTTTATGTGCCATGGCACGAATAACTCTCAGATCATGAGTAATAAATAAATAACTTATATTATGTTTTTGTTGTAAACGACTTAGCAATGTTAACACTTGTTTTTGCACAGAGACGTCTAACGCACTGGTAGGTTCATCAAGTAAAATAAGTTTTGGTTCCAGAATAACAACGCGTGCAATCGCTATTCGCTGACGTTGACCACCTGAGAACTCATGTGGATATCGGCTTAACATTGATTCTTCCAAACCAACTTCCAACATAATATTTAAAATACGCTGATAACGTTCTTCTACGGAAAGATCAGGGAAGTGAATTATCAGACCTTCTTCAATAATCTGTTTTATGTTCATCCTGGGTGATAATGATGAAAATGGATCCTGAAAGACAACCTGGATATCTTTACGCAAAGGTCTTAGTTCACGCTGACTTAATTTACTAATATTATTACTGTCTAAAATTATTTCACCAGTACAATCTTGTAAACGCAACAAACACATACCAAGTGTTGTTTTCCCCGAACCTGACTCTCCTACTATTCCGAGTGTTTCGGCCGTATTTAAGGATAACGAGACATCATCAACCGCCTTTACATCTCCAATTTTACGGTTAAAGAAGCCGGCTTTAATTGGAAAGTAACAACGAATATTCCTGGCATTTAATAAAGCAGATTCTTTATTGTCAGCCTGTACATTTTCTTTAACCAGTGTTTCAGGCTGGCTGTTGAGGAGGTGATGAGTATACTCATGTTGAGTGTCAGAAAATAAATCATGCACATTGTTTTGCTCAACAATCTCACCTTCTTTCATAACACAAACATAATCAGCAAAACGTTTAACCATGTTCAGGTCATGTGTAATCATTAATACAGCCATACCAAATTCTTTTTGTAAATCTTCCAGTAATTCAATAATTTGAGCTTGTATGGTTACATCTAATGCAGTGGTTGGTTCATCTGCAATTAATAACCTGGGTTGGCAAGCAAGAGCCATAGCAATCATCACTCGTTGACGCTGACCACCAGATAACATATGAGGGTATGCATCAAACCGCTTATGAGGTTCAACAATGCCCGTATGATCAAGCAATTGAATCATATGCGTACGTGCTTTAGCACGAGACATATTTTTATGCACAATTAAACCTTCTATTAATTGCTCACCAATGCGATATACCGGGTTAAGTGCAGTCATTGGTTCCTGAAAAATCATTGCAATATCCTGGCCACGAATTTTTCGCATTTCATCTTCATTTTTAGACAAAATATTTTGGCCATTAAATTGTATTTCACCGTTAAGGTAATGAGTTTGTCGACTATCATGCAATTTTAAAATAGAAAGAGCGGTAACTGACTTGCCTGAACCCGACTCTCCTACTAAAGCAAGTTTTTGTCCTTGATATAAATCAAAACTAATATTTCGAACAACCGTAGTTAATGGGTCAGGCGGTAAGCCAAAAGCCACTTCAAGATTTCGAACAGATAATAAGGGGGTGTTTTTGCTATTCATATTATCCACGTCGCGAATCCAAAGCTTCGCGTAGTGCTTCACCAATAAAAATCAATAACATGAGCGTGCCAACCAGAACGATAAAGGTACTCATTGAAAGCCACCATGCTTCTATATTGTCTTTACCTTGTGCCAGTAGCTCACCAAGACTTGGGGTTGATGGTGGTACCCCTAAACCTAAAAAATCCAAACTGGTTAACGCTAAAATTGCCCCACTAATACGAAAAGGTAAGAAAGTAACAACGGGCGTCATACTATTAGGCAAAAGATGACGAAACATTATAGCGCGATTCGATAAACCTAAAGCACGTGCCGCTTTCACATATTCCATATTACGGCCACGCAGAAATTCTGCACGAACATAATCAGCCAGGCCCATCCAGCCAAAAATAGATAATAAGATAATTAATAACAGAACACTGGGTTCAAACAGAGAAGCAAAAATAATCAGTAAATAGAGTTCAGGCATCGAGCCCCAAATTTCAATTAAACGTTGTGCATATAAATCAATACGTCCACCGAAATAGCCCTGTATAGACCCGGCAAAGACACCTAAAGCAACACCAATAACAGTTAAAACAAAAGCAAATATAACAGACAAACGAAAACCGTAAATTAAACGTGCTAAAACATCTCGACCGCGATCATCAGTACCTAATAAATTATCTTTTGAAGGTGCTGCAGGATTAGGTTGTTGATTGTAATAATTAATGGTGTCATAACGAAAAGGATTGAGAGGATAAATTGACCAGTTACCATTTTGAGTAAGTAATTTTTTTACATATGGGTCAACGTAGTCTGCTTCTGTTTCAAAATCCCCAGCAAATGTTGTCTCAGGATAGATTTTTAAAATGGGAAAGTAAAATGCATCCTCATAATAAACCAGCAAGGGTTTGTCATTGCTTATAATTTCAGCAAACAAACTTAAACCAAATAAAGCAATAAATAACCACAAACTGTAGTAACCACGTTTATTCGCTTTAAAGCGTTTCCAGGCACGACTACTTTCTTTTACGGCTTTAATTTCAGGCATTGTTGCTTCTATATTCATTGGTTAATTATTTTGCGATTCAAACTGAATTCTTGGATCAACCAGCACATAACTTAAATCAGTAATTAATTTTGCCACCAGACCTAATAACGTAAACAGGTATAAGGAACCTAATACCACAGGGTAATCTCGTTTCAAAATGGATTCATAAGCAAGTAAACCTAAACCATCTAATGAGAAAATAGTTTCAATTAAAATACTCCCCGCAAAAAACGCACCAATAAATGCACTGGGAAAACCTGTCACTAAAGGGATCATCGCATTTCGAAAAACATGTTTATATAAAACGGTATTCTCGGATAGACCTTTAGCTCTTGCGGTTAAAACATATTGTTTTCTTATTTCTTCAAGAAAACTGTTTTTGGTTAGTATCGTCATCACGGCAAAACTACCCACAACTAATGAGATCACAGGCAATGTTATATGCCAGAGATAATCGGTAACTTTACCAAACCAGCTTAATGTCTCCCAGTTATCCGATATTAGACCACGCAAAGGAAACAAATCCCAGAAACTACCTCCACCAAACAAGACTAAAAGAAAAATACCTAAAACAAATCCAGGAATCGCATAACCAATTAAAATAACAGTACTGGTAAACACATCGAAGGGAGTTCCATCTTTTACAGCTTTAATAATCCCGAGAGGAATACAACTTAAATAGACCAGAATAAATGTCCACAAACCTAAACTAATAGAAACAGGCAATTTTGAAGCGATGAGTTGCATCACCGACTGCTGATAATAATAACTATCACCTAAATCAAAACGAACATAGTTACCAATCATGGTAAAAAAACGCTCATAAGCGGGTTTATCAAAGCCATATAATGCATTTAACTCGTCCAGCTTTTCTTTATCTAAACCAGCATTACCTCGATACAAACGTTGGCTGGAACCACTGGCTTCTGAACCCTTGGATTGCCCCTGTGTTTGCATTTTATGAATAAGTTGTTCAACCGGGCCACCAGGAACAAATTGTGTAACAACAAACGTCAACAACATAACCCCGAATAAGGTGGGAATCATTAATAATAATCTTTTTATAATATAAGCAGCCATAATATTATTTCTTACTCCACCAACTGCTTAATACCCAGTTTTCAGCTGAAAAATATAATGGTAATTTTTTTGGATAAGAAAATTTATCCCAATAGGCAACACGATGAACCGCAATGTACCAGTTAGGTATCAAATATTCTTCATGCAACAACACGCGGTCTAATGCTCGAGCAGCTATAACAACCTCTTCCCGGTTTTTTGCAAAAACGACATGATCAATAAGTTTATCAACCACCTTGTTTTTTATACCTATAAGGTTACGAGAACCTTCTTCATTAGCAGACGACGAATGCCACAAATTATAAAGTTCATTGCCGGGAGATTGTGACTGCGGGTAAGACGAGACCATTAAATCAAAATCAAACGTTCTGCTACGTCTTATATAGAGGGAAGTATCAACTGTTCGGTAATGCAAAATTATTCCTAACTTGCGCAAGTTGTAAGCATAAGGTGCTAAAATACGTTCAAAGCCATTTTGTCGCAACAATACGTTAAACTCAAATTTTATTCCGTCTTTATTTTGTAATACTCCCTCTTTTATAAACCAACCCGCTTCTTTTAAAAGTGCTGCGGCTGTAATAAGATTTTTTCTTAAGTCACCTTTATTTTTTGTTGAAGGTGGCATCCATACCTTATTAAATACTTCAGCTGGTAAATCTTTTCTATAACGATTCAGCAATGCGAGCTCTTTACCTTCAGGTAAACCAGTTGAGGCAAGCTCACTATTACTAAAGTAGCTGTTGCAACGTGTATATTGATTATAAAAGAGCATGCTGTTTGACCAGGAAAAATCAAAAGCCAGTGTTAACGCACGTCGCACACGTTTATCCTTAAATAAGATTCGGCGAGTATTAAAAACAAAACCCTGCATCCCGGCATTATTATGATGTTTTAACTCTTCTTTTATTATTTTATTTGAATCAAATTTTTCACCAACATAATCACGCGCCCACTGTTTGGAATGATTAACTAAATTGAAATCATATTCACCTGCTTTTAAAGCTTCAAGCATCACTGTTTCATCTTTGTAATATTTATAAACGACAGTATCAAAATTAAACATTCCTCTACGAGTTGGTAAATTTTTTGCCCAGTAATCCGGATTACGTTTGTAGGTTATATTTTTACCTAGAGAATATTTTTCTATAATATAAGGGCCACTACCAATTGGTATTTTTCGTGATAATTTGTCGAATGCCTCCCCTTCAATCCACTTATGAGAAAAAACCGGGATTTGAGCAGCAATAAGATGTAACTCAGGATTAAGTCGGGCAAACTCAAAGCGGATTGTTCTTTTATTTACAACAACAGCTTGTTTAATATCTGCCCAATAAAATCGGTAACTCGGATGTCCCTTGTCACTATTAATTGTATCAAAAGAAATTTTTACATCTTTCGCCAGTACAGGACTGCCATCTGAAAATCGAGCTAAAGGGTTTATTTTAAAAGTAACAGAAAGTTTATTTTTTGCCAGTTTAATATCATTCGCAATGTGGCCATAAAGACTATAAGGCTCATCGGTACTTTGAACCATAAGTGTCTCAAAGATTAAATCACCCAAACCATCAACGGATACGCCTTTTAGAATATACGGATTAAAACTGTCGAAATTACCGAATCCAGGTAAGATAATTTTACCGCCTTTAGGTGCATCCGGATTCACATAGTCAAAGTGTTTGAAATTCGCGGGGTATTTAGGTGTATAACCTAAGCCAATAGATGGCGCGGCATTAGCAATCATCTGCGGTAAAAGAAAAATGCTATATAAAGCTAACCGTTTAAAAATCCGCACCCACTATTCCTGTCTGACTTTCATTGTTATTATATTTAATAGCATTTTATTTCTATGAATATTACCCTAATTTGACCAGATTAGTATAATCAAACTTTATTAGATTTAATTATGTCATTGAGCATGCTGCAGACTTTGAATTTAGAGGCAAACATTGCTTTAATACTCATCGCTAAAGCATTATCATATGCAGATAAAATCTAGAACAATATACATCTAAATAATATTTAAGAATCGAGGGATACATTATGGGTTTTCTACAAGGCAAACGCGCTCTCATTGTTGGTTTGGCCAGCAATCGTTCTATCGCCTGGGGGATTTCTCAAGCCATGCACCGCGAAGGTGCTGAACTTGCCTTTACCTACCAAAACGAAAAATTACAGGATCGTGTCGCAAAAATGGCCGCAGAACTTGATTCTGAGATCATCGTCCCCTGTGATGTAAGCAGTGATGAACAAATTGAAAATGTCTTTAATGAGCTCGACAATTATTGGGATGGTTTAGACATTATTATTCACTCGGTTGCTTTTGCTCCGCGTAATGAACTTGAAGGTGACTATCTGGACAATGTCACACGTGATGGCTTCCGCCTGGCGCATGAAATCAGCTCTTACAGTTTTGCGGCTTTGGCAAAAGCAGGACGTAATATGATGGAAGGCCGGGACGGTTCCTTACTGACACTGAGTTATTTAGGTGCAGAACGTGCGATGCCGAATTACAATGTTATGGGGCTGGCAAAAGCCAGTCTGGAAGCCAATGTACGCTATATGTCTCAAAGCCTTGGCCCTGATGGTATTCGTGTTAACGGTATTTCAGCAGGCCCAATTAGAACATTAGCAGCAGCCGGTATCAGTAATTTCCGTAAAATGCTTACTGAAGTTGAAAAAACGGCACCTCTGCGTCGTAATGTCACCATTGAAGACGTAGGTAATGCAGCCGCATTCCTGTGCTCTGATTTAGCCTCAGGTATTACCGGTGAAATCACTTATGTTGATGCAGGTTACAATACCATTGGTATGCGTCCGCTTGACGCTGAATAATTCAATTTCAATATTGAATCAAAAAAGGCCGCAAAATGCGGCCTTTTTTTAGTTTGTAGGTTCGAATTCATTCGAACGCGGTGTAATTAATAAGCATAATTGTTATTTTTTAACGCTGCGTGCGAATGAATTCGCACCTACAAAGGACAATGAAACCTTAACTGATCGGCATTACACATTTTGCGGCCTTTTTTGATCTTGTAGGTCGGCCTTTACCTACATGGACGTAGGTAAGAGGCGTGAGCAAGGAGCGGAAGCTTCAGGCCAACGCTGCGATATATCGAAACCAAATATCTCTTTATTAAAAGATATGCTGTTCGAGAACAACCGTTGATATATCAGCAACGCGTCGGCCTAAAGAGCCGACCTACGAAAACCAGTAACAATAATCACAGGGGAGCATGGGACACAGGGAAAATTAAAATTCCTGTTTACTCCGTGGAACCCGAATCAATAAATAAAACTCCCCGTACGCCCAGTGTTCCCAGTGGTTTGTTCTTCTTTGTGTCCTTCGTGGTTAAACATTCAATGCTTTCTCAGTACCAAGAATATTTTCCTCACCTTCCAGTCGAGCAATAATCACCGCACCACAAGAATCACTAAAGACATTAACCGATGTTCTGAACATATCCAGAATTCGATCCACCGCCAAAATCAATCCCAATGCCTCTACCGGTAAACCTATGACACCCAGAATAATGGTAATTGCTACCAGGCTTGCGGCAGGAATACCCGCTACACCAATCGAAGTGAGCAGTGCCACCAGCACGACAGTAAATTGAACAGTAATACTCAACTCTAAGCCATAGGCCTGGGCAATAAACATGGCAGCAACACACTCATACAGCGCTGTACCATCCATGTTCACAGTGGCTCCCAAGGGTAAAACGAAAGATGTCGTTCTATTTGAGACACCGGCATTTTTCTCGACACACTCCATTGTTAACGGCAAAGTAGCTGAGGAAGAAGCCGTTGAAAAAGCAGTCAATAACGCAGGCGACATAGCCTGAAAATGACGTTTTGGGCTAACACGAGCAATAAATTTAAGCATCAGTGGCAACACCACAAGCACGTGAGTTGCTAATGCAAGAACCACACTAAGGAAGAACCAGCCCAGGGTAGATGCGAGGCTGAGAATTTCATTACTATCCATTCCTGCTATCACTTTGGCAACTAAAGCAAAGACACCAATAGGAGCAAATTTCATCACCACATCAGTGATTTTCATCATCACTTCCAAAATACCCTGCCAGAAATTATATTGAGCTTCAGCATAGGCCTCCTGAATTCTGGTCATAAAATAACCAAACAAAATACTGAAAAAAATCAGACCTAAAAGTTTTCCATTCGCTGCAGCAGCAACAACATTTGAGGGCACCATATCGAGGAAGACACCCGCTATGTCACCCACGCCGCGTTCCGCTACTTTAGCAGCAGCCATTTTACCCTGCTCTATATCAAGACCCAGAACAAGCTGAGCAGGCTGACCATCAATAATTCCGGGCGTCAGGACATTCACAAAAAATAAACCCAACAAAATGGCAAATAGACTGGTAGTCGCATAATAAAGAAGAGTGCGCCCACCGAGGCGAGCTAATCCATCGCCACCACCAATTCCTGCGACACCAACAATTATAGAAGAAACAATTAATGGAATGATGATCATCTTCAATGCATTCATGAACAACGCACCAAAGAAAGAGAAAATTTCGTAGAAAGTGATACCAGCAATACTGGCTGTTTTACCCGCAAAAATACCTGCAATTACAGCCAGTACTAAAGCAATAAGAATTTGCCAGTGTAATTTAAGTCTGAAAATACTTTTAAACATGATTTTCCCCTATTCAAAATTTAAATTTTTCATAAAAAGAGACCTTGGCAATATTTTTGCAAAGGTCTCTTTTTAAAATTCTGAATCAGAAACAAACCAAACTTTATTTTATAATTTTCAGCTGTTATTAATTTGTTTCCGCTTCAGTACTTATCGCAGTCTGTGAAACTGAAATATCAGCTTGAGATTTCAGATATTGTACAAACGAATCATAGTCAGCATTTCCCATAACCTGGATGATCTGTTCACTATCCGCCTTTCCTTCAGTCACTTCTTCTACTTTAAACAGAGCTATTACAGCCTGACTACCCGCTGGCAGAGTAACTTTATCCCAGACAGTTTTTGTATTAAGTGGTTTTGGCATAGCAAAGGTATGTTGACGTAGCTGTTCAGGCAACTTCGATTTTTTATCAGCTTGACGTGTTATCCAATCAGCATTATTCCATTTGATTTCAGGATAATGTTTTTTAACCGACTCAATACTTTCATTATTTTGTACACGAGCAAGAATATCAGATGTCACTTCTTGTGTTTTCTTACTGGCTTTCTCTTGTAACAGAGTATTTTTAATGCGTGACTTTACTTTACTTAATGCTTGTACTGATGCTGCCTGATGCTTTTTCAGTCTCAATACAACAAGCTGAGTATCAGACAGTTCAAGTAATTCACTATTGCGCCCTTCTTTAATTACTTCATTACTAAAAGCAGCACTCAATATCTTTGGATTAGCTAGCAGTCCAGCTCCACCCCGACGTGTTATTAATGAGCTGGTCTTTATTTTTAAACCTAAAGCATCGGCTACAGGCTCAAGTGAGTCCGGTGTTTCATAACTCAGGTTATTCATTTGATCAGCATCATCGAAAAAGACTTTACCTGCTTGTTGATATTGCAGTTCTTTCCTGATTGCTAGCTTAACATCAGCTAAAGGTTTTAATTTTTTTTCTGCTTTAATCAGAATATGACGCACTTTTCGTTCTTCAGGATCACCCGCACGGATATCATCTAATTGAATAATCTGGAAACCCGCTTTTGACTTAATAACCTGGCTAACTTCACCTTTCTTTAAAGCAAAGACAACATTATCAAACTGTTCTCCAACACCACGGGTAAGGTAACCCAGGTCACCACCTTGTTTTGCTGAACCTTTGTCCTGAGAATGTTTTTTTGCTAATGCAGCAAAATCAGCACCTTGTAAAATCTGCTTACGTAAAGCTGATATTTTATTTTTAACAGTAACATCATCATTCGCCATATAGTTTTCAGGCGAGCTTTCATATCGTTGCTTCACCATTTTATCAGTGACTTCCTGTAACGCGGCAACATCATCCATATTTAATTCAATATATTCAAGCTGTACTTTTTCAGCCGTTAAATATAACTGACTGTTTTTTTCGTAATATGATTTAATCTCATCATCAGTGACTTTAATTAACTTGCGATAAGGTTTAACTGAAATATCGAAATATCCAATTTTACGTTTTTGATTTTGTAATGCAGCTAAGGTCTTTTTCTCTTTTTCAGTTAAGAATGCGCTTGTAGTGATTGCACTGCGAATTTGTTGTGAAGCAATATCACGTGATAAATCGTTTTCAAATGCTTCACCATTTATACCTTGCAAAGACAAAACTTCTTTATATCTTTTTGAAGAAAAGATACCACCTTCCTGGAAAGCTTCATATTTTTTAATTTTTTCCAGTATCTGTTCTGACGAAGCTAAATAACCTTGTTCATGTAACATTTGGTTCATTACTTCCTGAGTAATTAAACCCTGTAACACCTCTTTCTTAACTTGAGTTGTACCAAACATTTCAGGACGATATTGATCACCAAACATTTTACGTAAACGTTCCTGATAATTTTGATAAGCACGCGTGAATGCTGTGCTACTAATCTCAACGCCATTAACCGAAGCCGCGACAACTTTTGACGCACCGGATAAATAACTTCCTAAACCAAACAGAGCAAAGGAGATCACGATTAAACCCACGACGATCCAGACAAAGACACCCTGAGCGTTATTACGAATTGCTTGCAACATAACTTAAACTTTTCTATTAATGATTAATTGGACGTTATTATACGTATTTTATTTATTCTTGTATTATAAATTCAGTATAAAAAAAGGCGCAACCTGTACAGATTGCGCCTTTAGTAATAGTGGCGGAGCGGACGGGACTCGAACCCGCGACCCCCGGCGTGACAGGCCGG
>CAZZIS010000005.1:60925-67529 GCA_964654445.1 uncultured Thioalkalispiraceae bacterium | reverse complement strand
ACGCAGGAGCAGTTGCCGAGAACATCAGGAAAATCCATAAAGATTATTTTTGTGTAGTCTGGATGTAATGAAATGGAATCCGTGAAACAATATTTAAACAAATCCTGGATTTCGCTGCGCTGCATCCAGGCTACATTGCTACATTTTTATTTTTAACCCCGTGCCCTGGTGGTTTAATCTTTTTCCCTTGGTGAACTTCGTGTTCCTGGTGGCCTAAATTATTTATCTTTAGCCTTCAATCCTGTATCTTGCGCCCATGGATATTATTTTTCTGAACGATTTAAAAATCGAAACCATCATTGGTATTTATGATTGGGAACGTGAAACCAAACAAACGATTAGTTTAGATTTGGAAATGGCGACGGACATCAGTAAAGCGGCTGAAACGGACGATATTGAAAATACATTGGATTACAAAGCCGTATCAAAACGTTTGATTAGCTTTGTTGAAGAGAGCGAGTTTTTATTAGTTGAGCGTTTAGCGGAAGAATGCGCACAAGTTATTCTTAATGAATTTAATGTACCCTGGGTGCGCTTAAAATTGAATAAAGGTGAGGCGGTGCGTGGTGCAAGTGGTGTAGGGATTTTGATTGAACGTGGTGTTAAATCCGAATAGCCATGGCAAAAATTTATATCAGCATTGGCAGTAATATTGATGCGGAAAAAAATATCCGTTTAGCTGTTCATGCTTTACAAGATCACTACGGTAAGTTGATTTTATCTTCTGTGTACGAAAGTGAAGCTGTGGGCTTTGAGGGTGACAATTTTTTAAATTTAGTTGCAGGCGTTAAGACGGAAGAAGATGTTCATACGGTTGTTATAACTTTACGAAGAATCGAAGATGAAAATGGCCGTGATCGAAGTGGTCCTCGTTTTTCATCTCGCTCTGTTGACTTGGATTTATTGCTTTATGATGACCTCATTCTTAAAGAAGAAGGTTTAGATATTCCTCGTGATGAAATCACCAAAAATGCCTTTGTATTACTCCCGCTTGATGAAATTGCTTCACAATTAATTCATCCCGTATCAGGTAAAACCATGTGTGACCACTGGTTGAATTATGATAAAAGCTCACAAAAATTATGGCCAATTGCCTTCGAGTTCTAAGTAAGTTGAGTTAGCTTATATTGACTTTCTTTTTTTAAACTATCTGCTTTATTTTATCTTTTTGCTTAAGTTAAGTCCTTTTCAGGACGTTAACCTTTGTATGAAAATAATAAAGGTTAATGGTTATGTCTAGTCTTTTTTCAGGATTTCTTTCACCGTCAGTTGCACTATTAAACAGGCTCAAATTTACTTCAAAATTTGCACTTATTTTTTTCTTATTTTTAATGCCAATGATTTATTTTGTCTTTGTGTTAATAACTAATGAATCTAAAGGAATTGAATTAGCAAAACTAGAAAGAAGCGGCACGCAGTATATGTCCCGTATTCGCCCTCTCTTTGAACATATGGCACAAACTCGAGGTATGACCAATGCCTTTCTTAACGGAAAGACAGAGTTCAAACAAAAAATAATTTCAAAGCGTTTGAGCGTAGAAAAAGAATTGAAAGAGTTAATGCGAGTTGATGGGCAGCTCGGTAAGAAGCTTAATACTGGTGAACGTGCAAAATCTATTTTGAATGGCTGGAATGCTGTTGTACAAAATGCATTTGCTATGAAGGCAGATAAAGCTTTTGCTGCACATACTTCTATTATTGAAGAAGTGTTAGCCTTAAAAGGGCATGTATTAGAAACTTCAAGGTTATTGTTAGATCCATCATTAGACATTAACTTTATGGCAAATATTTTGAGCTTACGTATTCCTTTAGTAGCTGAAAATTTAGGGAAAGCACGAGGCGTAGGCGCGGGAATTGTGGCAGCAGGAAGTTTTACACCAGTATTATATTTAAAGTTAAGTGAATTTATTCAAACAATTGTGAACTCAAATAATGCGATGATGCATGGGTTTGATGTTGTTTTTAAAAATAATGAAGTTGTTAGCCAAAAATTATTTTCTTTAAGAGAAAGTGCAAATAGTGCAACACAAAAATTTATAGCTTTTACAAGAAAAGATGTTCTTGAATCGGATCAAATTAATATTGATTCGATAAGTTATTTTGCTATTGGTACCCAGTCAATTGCAGCAAACTTGAAGTTGTATGATGCAGCTTTACCAACATTAAATGAGGTTTTACAAAACCGAAGAATTAAACTTGAAAATAAAATTATGATTAATATTGGTTTAAGTGTTTTTTTATTTTTTACGACACTTTATTTGTTTGCTGGTTTTTATCGTAGTTTAATGAATTCGATTAATACAATTAAAGTGGCTGTTCATGATATGGCAAAAGGTGACTTAACGGCAGTTGTTAAGATCGATGCAAAAGATGAAATGCAGTTAATTGCGGTAGATATGAATTTAATGATTGAACAAATAAACGCACTTGTTGGGCAGGTAGTTAGCTCAGCAAACCAGGTTGTTGTTTCAGCCGAAGAAAGTGTTGCTGCATCTGAAAGTACACGTGATGGTGTAAACAAGCAAAATATGGAGTTAGAGCTTGTTGTTACCGCCATGAATGAAATGTCAGCAACAGTTCATGACGTTGCTAATAACGCGGCAAGTACCGCAGAAGCAACACGTAATGCAGATAAAGAAGCAAACAATGGGCGCAATGTTGTCAATCAAACAATACAGTCAATTAATGATTTGTCAAATGAAATGCAACAGGCGAGTAATGCCATAAAGCAATTAGAGGCAGATAGTGAAAGTATTGGCTCTGTGTTAGAAGTTATTCGAGGCATTGCAGAACAAACAAATTTACTGGCTCTTAATGCTGCAATTGAGGCTGCTCGAGCCGGTGAACAAGGTCGAGGTTTTGCTGTTGTTGCTGATGAAGTAAGAACGCTAGCAAGTCGTACACAAGATTCGACCCAGGAAATTCAAGCAATGATTGAAAAATTACAACAAGGTTCTCGTAACGCTGTAAAGGTTATGGATATTGGAATGGAACAAACCGAAAAAACAGTTGCAAGTGCAGCCGAAGCAGGAACAACACTCGAAGCTATTACGGCCGCGGTTGATTATATAACTTCAATGAATGAGCAAATTGCGAGCGCAGCAGAAGAGCAAAGTAGTGTAGCAGAGGAAATTAATCGCAATGTGGTGAATGTGAGAGATGTAGCAGAAAGTACAGCTGCAAATGCTAACCAAACGGCAAGTAGTAGTGAAACATTAAAAGGTGTTGCATCACAATTACAGGGATTGGTAGCTGAATTTAAAGTTAATTGAGTAAATTATTTGACTGTCTCAACTCTATATTCTTACTAATAGACAAAGAATTAAGGTTGCCATTTCGCTCAAGTAACGCGCGAAGTGGGATCTATATTTTAAGAATTTAAACTTCGCCCACCATCAACGGTAATGATCTGACCAGTAACATAACCTGCATCTTTGATTAAATATAAAATTGTTTTGGAAATATCGTTGGGCTCACCCTGACGTTTTAAAAATGTGCGTGAGACGATACGTTGTTTCGCAACCTCATCCAGGTTTTCTGGCCAGAGAATCGCGCCAGGGGCAACGGCATTCACTCTAATTTCAGGTCCAAGTTCACAGGCTAATGATTTGGTCATCATGGTCAATCCTGCTTTAGCCATACTGTATATCGGGAACGTTTTTAAGGGGCGTTCGGCATGAATATCAACAATATTAATAATACAGCCGTTGTTTTTTTTCAAATGGGGAGCCGCAGCCTGAGATAAAAAGAAGGGTGCTTTGAGATTGGAGCCAATAAGATCATCCCATTGAGCTTCGGTGGCTTTGCCCATTTTTGTTGGGTAAAAACTTGACGCATTATTAATTAAAACATCCAGTCGTCCCCAGGCTTTAACTGATTCTTCAATTAATGCAGGTAATCCATTGGTAATATGCAAGTCTGCCTGAATGAGGATGACGGAGTTTTCACGTTTATCATTGAGTTCTTTTTGCACTGCCTGTGCTTTTTCACGTGAACCACGGTAGTGTATGACAATATTCATGCCGTTCTGGTGCAGAAGTTTTGCTGTTGTTGCGCCAATACGGTGTGCTGCACCGGTAATTAATACAACCTTAATATTCTTCGACGGATTGTCAGACATACTGTGTTATCCTTTGTACACTATTTATTTCTGTAACACCGGGTTTTTACTGTAACACAAGCGATTAGGTCTAGTCTGTTTTCATGTCTTTCAACTCATCAAACTCCTATTCTGAACAGCTTTATCGGTCTGCACGTGATTCTAAAGATTTACCCGTTCCGGGTGATTTAGCACAACAGCATAGCGAAAAATTGATTGTGCTGATTAAAAGTGAAATAGATAAAAATGGTGGTGTTATTTCATTCCAGCGTTATATGGAACTTGCACTTTATGCTCCCGCTTTAGGATATTACGCTGCGGGTAGTGCTAAGTTTGGTGAAGAGGGTGATTTCGTTACAGCACCTGAAATTTCACCGTTATTTTCATACTCATTAGCCAATGCAATTTTACCAGCATTAGAAACCGAGTTGGATAATGAACAAATTATTCTTGAAGTAGGAGCAGGTCGCGGCCGTATGGCGGCAGATATTTTAGTTTATTTAAAACAACAAAATAAATTACCAAAAGAATACTGGATTCTTGAACTCAGTGCAGATTTACGTGAACGACAAAAAATAATAATTGAAGAAGCGGTCCCTGATCTTATAAGTAAAGTGAAATGGCTGGATGAGCTGCCAGATAACTTTTCAGGTATCGTGCTGGCAAATGAATTGCTGGATGCTATGCCTGTTCAGTTGTTTCAGAAAAATGAAAATGACATTGATGAAGTTAATGTTGGCTGGCGAGATGAAAAATTTGCTTTTCAATTAAAGTCCGATTTTGATGAACGATTGGTCAGCCGCGTAAAAGAGATTGAATCAGAGTTAGCAACAAAATTTGATTCAGGTTATGTTTCAGAAGTTAATTTTGCAGCTGAAGACTGGATTAAAAGTATCGCAGAGTCATTGCAGCAAGGAATCATTGTCTTGATTGATTATGGTTTTCCTCGTCATGAGTATTATCATGCACAACGAAACCAGGGCACATTGATGTGTCATTATCGTCATCGTACTCACCCTGATGCTTTTGTTTATCCTGGTCTGCAAGACATCACTGCACATGTTGATTTTACAGCCATGGCTGATGCGGCATTAGATGCAAACATGCAAGTCATTGGTTATACCAATCAAGTGAGTTTTTTAATGGGGGCGGGTTTGATAGATATTGCAGAATTAGAAAATGAATCAGATGTAAAACAGCGTATGGAAACAGCTTCACAAATAAAAAAATTAACCTTACCGCATGAGATGGGTGAGTTATTTAAAGTCATCAGTTTTAGTAAAAACTGTGATATTACATTACCTGCGTTTGAGTTTAGAGATTTACGCGAATACTTGTAAAAATAAAAGGAAATAAAATGTTTTTTTGGCAAATCATTGTACTGGCATTAGTGCAAGGCTTAACTGAATTTTTACCGGTTTCAAGTTCAGCTCATTTAATACTCGTTCCGGTATTAAGTAGCTGGCCAGATCAGGGTTTGGCGTTTGATGTCGTGATGCATCTTGGAACCTTAACAGCAGTTGTCTGGTATTTTAAAAAAGATGTTATTCAGTTAAGTGTTGACTGGTCGCAGTCATGCATTAAAAAACAAACAGTTGGTGAGAGTCGTTTAGCCTGGATGGTTGTTATTGCCACCATCCCTGTCGGTGCAGCCGGGTTATTATTTAATGATATTGTGGATAATGTTTTACGCTCTCCTGTTGTGATTGCATGGGCAACCATTGGTTTTGGTTTGTTGTTAGGTTTGTCAGATTATGTGGGTAAAAATAAAACGGCTCAGACTAATGAACATCAGCTGAGCTGGAAAAATGGCATTATTATTGGCTTTGCTCAAGCGTTAGCTCTTATCCCGGGAACTTCACGTTCAGGTATTACCATGACAGCAGGTTTGTTTTCCGGTTTAACCAGACAAGCTGCCGCTCGATTTTCATTTTTACTTTCGATACCGACTATTTTAATGGCGGGTGGTTATAAAACACTAAAGCTTATTCAGGAAGGCAACGGGGTTGACTGGTTTTCACTGGGCTTAGGTTATTTTTTATCTGCTGTTTCAGCATATGTATGTATTCATTATTTTCTTAAAATGCTTGAACGCATTGGTATGACGCCATTTGTCATTTATCGTGTGGCTCAAGGGTTTATTTTATTATATTTGTTTTCTTAATATTGCCGTATGTTGCGTTACTTTAATTTATGGTTGATTTTAGGGTGGTTGCTGGTTATCACGGTATGTTATTTATCGTTAGCACCAATCCCGCCTGACTTTGATATAAAGTTTAAATACATTGACAAGCTGGAACATTTTTTAACTTACTTATTATTAACAGGCTGGTTTGCACAGTTATATCAAACAAAACGAGGTCGTTTATTTTACCTTGTGTTCTTTATTTTAATGGGTATGTTGCTGGAAGTGTTGCAGGGTTTGGGAACAGTTCGAGTATTTGAATATTCAGACATGGTTGCAAATAGTGCAGGTGTTTTAATAGCATGGCTAATAACAAAAGG
>CAZZIS010000005.1:0-60825 GCA_964654445.1 uncultured Thioalkalispiraceae bacterium | reverse complement strand
CAGACATGGTTGCAAATAGTGCAGGTGTTTTAATAGCATGGCTAATAACAAAAGGGCGTTTAAAAAACTTACTGTTATATTTTGAAACACAGTTGATTAGCTAATTAAAATTTAATATAGAAAAAAGCGTGTAGACCGGATGTAGCGCAGTGAAATCCGGGGGTATTAATGTAATACGCTTACCCGGATTACTTTTCATTTCATCCGGGCTACATGTATGGATAGTGTGATTTTGAAAAAGAACGATTAAATATTATCTGAATTTAATCTATCGGTTTAGCAATTAAATCATGTTCGGTTGCAGCAACAATTTTGACATCAACAAAATCACCCAGCTGTACATCCTCAAAGCCATCCAAAATAACTTCACCATCAATTTCAGGCGCATCTGCTTTAGATCTTGCAAGGACTAAACCTTCTTCATCGTAACTATCGACTAACACAGTCATCGTTTGACCGATTTTTTTCTGTAATTTATCTGCGCTGATCTGTGCCTGTAAATGCATAAAGCGTTCAAGTCGTTCTTGTTGTATTTCTTCCGGTACATGGTTACCAAGTTCGTTGGCAAGAGCACCTTCAACAGGAGAATAAGCAAATGCACCAACACGATCAAGCTGTGCTTCTTCAAGAAAATCGAGAAGTTGTTCAAAGTCATCATCTGTTTCACCCGGGAAACCAACGATAAAGGTTGAACGTAAAGTAATGTCGGGACAAATATTGCGCCAGTTTTTAATTCGCTCAATGGTCTTATCAATATTGCCCGGGCGTTTCATTGCTTTAAGAATAGAAGGGCTTGCATGCTGAAGTGGAATATCAAGATAAGGTAAAATTTTTCCTTCTGCCATTAAAGGAATAACATTATCGACATGAGGATAAGGGTAAACATAATGTAATCGTACCCAAACACCGAGCTCACCAAGAGCAGCGGCAAGATTTGTCATGTGTGTTTTGATCGGGCGTCCACCCCAGAACCCGGTGCGGTATTTAACATCAACACCGTAGGCACTGGTGTCTTGTGATATCACCAACAATTCTTTAACGCCGGAATTAACCAGGTTTTCAGCTTCCTGCATGACCTCCCCAATATCACGGCTGACCAAATCGCCGCGAAATGAAGGGATAATGCAAAAGGTACACCGATGGTTACAGCCTTCGGATATTTTTAAGTAGGCATAATGTTTAGGGGTGAGCTTAATACCAGCATTGGGAACCAAATCAGAAAAAGGATCATGGGGTTTAGGTAAGTGATCATGCACCACCTGCATAACTTCGGTCGCAGCATGGGGACCGGTAACCGCAAGAACATTAGGATACGCGGTTTCAATAATACCTTCTTTAGCACCTAAACAACCTGTAACAATCACTTTGCCATTTTCAGCTAAAGCTTCTCCAATGGCATCCATGGATTCTTCAACTGCAGAGTCAATAAAACCACAAGTGTTTACGATAACAAGTTGAGCATCTTCATAGCTATCGGTGATTTCATAACCCTCGGCGCGAAGTTGTGTAACGATATGTTCTGAGTCAACCAGGGCCTTTGGACAACCAAGGCTAATAAAACCGACTTTAGGTATAGATGGATTCATAAATAGGAAAAATTAATTAGCGATTTTTGCCATGCATTTGATTTACGTGCTCTTTAAATCCTGCAGGACTTTCTATATCACCATCATAAATATAAGCGGCAATAGTTTCTGCGTTGGAGCGTGAAATTGAAATGGGAGGCATAATGTTAAATCTGCGAATAGCGCCACGCATAAAAGTATTATTTTGATCTGGTTTTTCTACCCAGTTAGCGATCGCATCAATAAATGACATTTTATCGGTATATGAACCAATATAATGCATTCTTACTGCAGCAATAGGTGGGGCAACACGTTTACTCATATCCATACCACCCTGTATTCCATGGCATGCAGAGCAATGTGTTTTAAATAACAATTGACCATTATGTGTATTTGCTTCTTCATTAGCTACTGCAAGTGGTGACAATAGAGCGATACCTAGGGAAATAAAAATATTAACTGCTTTCATTAAAATATTCCTAAATAATATATAAATTTTATCTTGCATGTTTAATCGCAAGTACTCTTTGCTTTTTAAGTTCGTCTTTAATTTCTTTACCTTGTAACCCTTTTGCTACCAGTTCTTTGGCATTTATGGCTTGTGCAGCATTAAAAACATTTCGGTAAATTTTAGGTTGTTCAAAGTCTTGTTCTTCAAATCCTGTTCGACCTCGTGAGTCTGCTTCACAAGCGAGTAAAAAAAGTTCAAAACGTTCTGGTCGGCGGAAAGCATCCAGAGATTCGAGTGTTTTTAAAAAAGTAGCATCACGTAACTCAGCGGCACGGTGATAATGTAAATGATACTTTGTCACTATGACTGCAAGTTCACGGTAGTCGTTGGGAATACGATAACGATCACATAACACATTTACTAATGGTACGCCACGTGATTCATGATTAATATGTTTAGGCCATTTATTTTTAGGTGTCGTGCCTTTTCCCAGGTCATGTACCAAGGCGGCAAAACGGACTTTAGGATCATCTGATAATTTTGCAGCTTGTGTCAGCACCATCATGGTATGGATACCGGTATCAATTTCGGGGTGATGTTTTTCCGGTTGCGGTACTCCCCACAAGCGATTAATTTCAGGAAAGAGTTTTTCCAGTGCACCACAATCACGTAAAACTTCAAAATAACGTGAAGGCATTTTTTCAGATAATGCGCGCATTGTTTCCTGCCATACACGCTCTGGAACTAATGCATCAACTTCACCATTATTAACCATCTCAGTCATGAGCTGTTGAGTTTCATTTGCAATGCTAAACCCCAGGTTAGCAAAACGTGCAGCAAAACGAGCAACACGTAAAATGCGCACCGGGTCTTCAGCAAATGCTGGTGAGACATGGCGCAATATTTTTGCTTTTATATCAGCCTGACCATTAAAGGGATCTATTAAATCACCTTCATCTGACAGTGCAATAGCATTAATGGTGAGGTCGCGGCGTATTAAATCCTCTTCGAGAGTGACATCAGCTGTGGCGTGAAAACTAAAACCGCTATAACCCGGTGATGTTTTTCGTTCAGTACGGGCAAGCGCGTATTCTTCACTTGTTTGCGGGTGTAAGAAAACAGGGAAATCTTTACCAACCTGTCGGTAATTTTGTTTAAGCATATCTTCAGCTGTAGAACCAACCACCACCCAGTCACGATCCTTGGTTTCGAGCCCCAATAATTGATCGCGTACATAACCACCTACAAGATAGATTTCCATATTTATTAAATGTCTTTTGTTAAATGTTTAAAAATAAACTTTTATTGAACTTTATTTTAACATCAAAGAATATTAATCTTTATTGTATAGATAATTAAGGTTGTGATCACACTTTAGTTATAAGTCTTTGTTTTATTCTGATATCTAAAGTATTTGAGCTATAGTTAGGGCACATAATATATTTAAGGAGTCGTGTATGAGTTTTGAAGTGATTAATCCCGCAACGGGCGAGAAAGTCACCGAAATTCCCTCCTGGGATTCTCAACAACTCGAATCTGGTTTGGCTGCTGTGGCCGCCGCTTCACCCGCCTGGCGTAACACCCCTATGGCTGATCGTTGTGCTTTGATGCACAAAGCAGCTGAAGTATTGCGCGTGAACAAGGAGAAATATGCCACGATTGTTACCCGGGAAATGGGTAAGTTAATCAATGATGCCCGGGCTGAAGTTGAAAAATGTGCTTCGGTTTGTGATTTTTATGCTGATAATGGACCAGAATTTTTAGCTGATGAAGCTATTGATTCAGATGCGGGTAAAAGTTATGTTGCCTATCTTCCTCTTGGTACTGTGCTTGCAGTTATGCCCTGGAATTTTCCATTATGGCAAGTTTTTCGTTTTGCTGCTCCGGCGTTAGTTGCGGGGAATACAGGTGTTTTAAAACATGCTTCCAATGTCCCTCAATGTGCCTTGTTGATTGAAGAAGTATTTAAACAAGCAGGTTTTCCTGAAAATGTCTTTCGTTCTTTAATGATTAGGGCTTCTCAAGTGAAGTCTGTCATTGAAGATTCACGCGTGCACGCAGTGACTTTAACGGGAAGTGAACCAGCTGGTCGACAAGTGGCTGCAACGGCGGGTAATAACCTTAAAAAATCAGTTTTAGAATTAGGTGGTTCGGATGCTTTTATTGTCCTGGAAGATGCTGATCTTGATCTTACGGTAAAAAATGCTGTGACATCACGGTTTTTAAATACAGGACAAAGTTGTATTGCAGCAAAACGTTTTATCGTTGTTGATGCCATTGTTGAAGACTTTGTTTCTCGCTTTAAAGCGGGGGTTGAAGCATTACAAACAGGCGATCCAATGGATGAAACAACGACACTGGCACCAATGGCACGAACTGATTTAAGAGATGAATTACATATCCAGGTAACCGACTCGCTTGCTGCGGGTGCGGTTGCTGTTACAGGTTGTGAACCAGTTGATTGCCCTGGTGCATTTTATAAAGGATCTATCCTTGATCGGGTTGAACCAGGAATGCGTGCATATCACGAAGAACTTTTTGGTCCGGTTGCTATAGTTATTCATGCCAGAGATGAAGAAGATGCATTACGTATCGCTAATGATTCACCTTATGGTTTGGGTGGTAGTGTCTGGACACAGGATTCAAGTCGAGGGGAACGACTTGCTCG
The DNA here is from genome assembly GCA_964654445.1 of uncultured Thioalkalispiraceae bacterium. Classification (GTDB taxonomy): domain Bacteria; phylum Pseudomonadota; class Gammaproteobacteria; order UBA6429; family Thiohalophilaceae; genus JAGLTQ01. The sequence goes on along the minus strand of CAZZIS010000005.1, from coordinate 56,141 downwards.
CCAGCTGGAGTCAGGTTGTACTTTTGTTAATGGCATGGTGAAAAGTGATGCACGATTGCCTTTTGGCGGGATAAAAAACTCAGGTTATGGTCGTGAACTTTCCAGACATGGTATTCGTGAATTTACGAATGTAAAAACAATCTGGATAAAATAATTATTCAGTTGGCCTGGCAGAAAAATAACCTTGACCCCAGGACACTCCTATTTCACGTAATACATCCAGTGTTGCCTGATCTTCAATATGTTCTGCTATCGTAATGAGATCCAGTGATTCGGCCATTTTTTGTATACCGTTAATTATTTTTTTTGCACGCTTCTCATACGCGACTCGTTTGATTAATGCGCCATCAAATTTCAGATAGGAAATAGGCAAATCAGCCAGGTAAGTCAAGGAAGAGTAACCACTGCCAAAATCATCAATGGCAAGTGGAAAACCAAACTCAATAAATGGCGCGAGTATCTTATTTACATCATCATGACCACTGAGGAATTCTTGCTCGGTAATTTCTATAACAATGGGTTTTTTACCACCTTTTGATAAGCCGCATTCTTCACATTTTTTACTGGCAAACTGAATGATATCGTTAACAAGTTTAGGACGGCGTAATAAATCAGCTGATACGTTAACAAAATGAGGAAGTGTATTGTGATTCTGAATGAATTCTTCACTGCAACGGCTGATCATTTTTTTAATAATCATCGTATCAATACGATGAGCCATTTGCAGTTCTACCGCGGCGTCTATAAATTTATTAGCTTCAACCAGGGTGCCATCTTTCTCCTGGATCCGTGCCAATGCTTCTTCTGCGACTTGATTGCCGGATTCAAGTTCAAATATGGATTGATAAACAGGGGTAATACGATTTTCATTTAAGGCATTTTCAAGCTGAGTACCAATGGAAAAAATATTGCCGGTTAATTGTTGACTGCTATGGATCCTGTTGCGCCCATTTTGTTTAGCTTGATAAAGTGTTGTATCAGCAATTCGAAATAGTTCTTCAGGATTATTCCCATCTGTTGGAAAATTGGATACGCCAATACTGACAGTGACAGGAATTTCGTAGTTCTCCAGAATAAAAGATTGATCTGCTATACCCTGGCATATGCGTTTTGCAATTTCACAAGCTGTAGTAATGGATGCATCAGGTAAGATACAAAGAAATTCTTCGCCTCCCCAGCGACCGATACTATCTTTGTCACGAATAAAAAATTGCATTCGTTCTGCAATAAGTTGCAGCAACTGATCTCCGATACTGTGGCCATAGCTATCATTGATGAGTTTGAACCGATCTACGTCCAGCAAAAGAATTGAATAGGTATTGCCGATATTTTTATAATCACTATGCAGATGGTTAATTGATTGCTGCAATGTGTTTCGGTTTGCTAAACGGGTTAAGGTATCGTGACTAAACTGGTATAAGAGAGGCCTGTGATGTTGATTTTGTTTCTGATTAGATTTATGAAACATTAATATTACAGAATTTTCATCAAGAGGTGAAATACTGAAATCAACAACAATATTGTTATTCTTTTTTGTTTTGATGGTGTGTTGGACTATGGGGCCAAAGAAATGACCAGAGTCAATGACGTTATTTATTAATTCAAGATCGGATTCGATTGAAATTTTATTGTTAAGTTGAAATATTTTTTCCAGCTTTTGATTTTTCGCATCATCCTGTAACCAGCCCGTTATTCTGGCAGCCGCTTTATTAAGGAAGATAATTCCCCCCTTTTTATTTATCCCAATAACACCATCACAGTATATGGATAACAAATCTTCTGCGTAGTGATCCATGCATGAATATGTATCGGTATCTAATAAAGGATCTACCGGTAGGATATTATGACTCTGATCACTGGCACGTTGACGGGGATTTGCCACTAGTTAGCCTATATAATTTGTTCTACTATGTTTATAAGAATAACATAAACAGCGCACAATAATTATATACGATTATACTGAGTCCACAAAAATGAATAATAAACCGGAATTAATCAGACGATTATCCTTGCCGTTGTTAATTTTTTACGGTATTGGCACTATTTTAGGTGCTGGAATTTATGTATTGGTTGGAAAGGTTGCCGGAGAAGCGGGTTTTTACACACCTTCTGCTTTTATGTTTGCATCAATATTAGCTGCTTTTTCTGCCTTCTCTTATGCCGAGTTAGCGGCACGCTTTCCTCGCAGTGCCGGTGAAGCAATTTACATTGAGGAAGGCTTTGGAATCAAAAAGCTTTCCATTACGGTTGGGTTACTGATTGTAACTGTGGGAATAGTTTCTGTTGCAACATTGGCACATGGATTTGCCGGATATTTAAAAGTTTTCTTCGATTTACCAGAAGCATTAATTGTGATTTTTCTTGCTCTCTTTGTAGGGGCAGTTTGCGCCTGGGGAATAGGACAATCTGTACTGATTGCATCGGCTATGACGATTGTTGAAATTATTGGTTTATTAATTATTTTGTATGTTGGGCGTGGTGCATATGCCTTAATTCCTGTGAAAGCGCCTGAAATGATACCGGCTTTTGATGCTTCGGTATGGGCAGGTATTTTTATGGGAAGCTTTATTGCCTTTTATGCTTACCTTGGCTTTGAGGACATTGTAAATGTTGCAGAGGAAGCAATAAACCCACGTGTTAACATTCCACTGGCAATTATTATTTCTCTGATAGTGACAACGCTATTTTATATTTTAATTTCTATTGTTGCTGTTATATTGATATCACCACAAGAACTGGCATCAAGTACTGCACCTTTGGCTATGTTATATCAAACAACAACCGGGCAATCTCCGGTTGTTATTACAATTATTAGTTTAATATCAGTAATCAATGGTGCCTTGATTCAGGTAATTATGGCATCTCGTGTGCTTTATGGAATGAGTAGAAAACAATGGTTACCGGATAAAATAGGTAAAATTAATGCGACAACACATACGCCTCTTGTTGCGACAATAATTATTACAGGTTTTGTTTTGTTCTTTGCCTTGACCTTCCCATTATTAAGTTTAGCTAAAATTACCAGTTTTATTACTTTAATTATTTTTATGCTAATTAATTTTTCATTATTAAAATTAAAGTATTCAAAAAGAGAACATGATGGCTTTACGGTGCCTGTATTTGTTCCATTGACAGGTGGTTTAAGTACACTCTTGTTTGTTTCTTATCTGACGATAACATTCATATAAATCATGGAGTTATTTTTTTCTTACATTGGCTTAGGTGTTATCGCAGGGTTTGTCGCCGGGCTTTTAGGTGTTGGCGGTGGCCTGATTATTGTGCCTGTATTAATTTTTATTTTTCAATCGAATAATTTTAGTGCGGAAGTTATTGTTCATATGGCGATAGGGACGTCACTCGCAACAATTATATTTACTTCATTTTCTTCAGTATATGCACATCACTTTAGGCATAAAGCAGTTAATTGGGATATCGTAAAACAACTTACTCCCGGAATTATAGTTGGCGCATTATCAGGTGCCATGATTGCTGATTTTATTTCGGCGAAAATATTACAACAGTTCTTTGGTTTTTTTGAACTGTTTGTTGCTCTGCAAATGGCAATAAATATAAAAGTACATGCAGCTAGAACTTTACCGGGTCGGATAGGTATATTAGCAGCCGGCTCAGGAATAGGTATGATTTCTTCTATCGTGGGTATTGGAGGAGGTACATTAACTGTCCCCTTTCTAACCTGGTGTAATGTAAAAATTCAACATGCAGTAGCCGTATCCAGTGCCTGTGGTTTACCTGTTGCCGTTGCAGGTTGTATTGGTTTTATTATCACGGGCTGGAATGAAACAAGCTTACCGGAATATACGTTTGGTTATATTTATTGGCCGGCGTTTTTATCAATTGTTATTTCAAGCGTGTTGGTTGCACCATTAGGTGCCTGGCTGGCGCATCAATTGTCTGCAGCAAAGTTAAAACGTTTTTTCTCGTTGGCATTATTTATCCTGGGAATTAAAATGCTATTAAATTAATATTTATTCAGAGTTTAATTAATGTGTATCCTAAAGAAATATAATCATTAATGGTTGCGGGACCTTCAGCTGTAACATCAACATAATCCGGAAATTCTTCTTCGCTTACGTTTTTCCAGCCGGCATATGTACCACATACATGGAGCGGGACATGCTCACCCTGTACAAGTTGTTGTGTAATAGAATGCACTTTTTTGTATTTTTTTTATTCGTGGATGTTAATGCAAATTGCTCATTGCCATGGGTAACAATAGCAATATCGAGTTGAGGAAAACGAGTACGTAATTTTTTAATATAAGCCTGAGTTTTGGGTAATGCCCATTCAAGACTATTAGCTGCACCGGTAACAATTTCAAATACGATACCTGTGGGTGCTGTTTTAAGAGAAAGAATTTTTTCGATTTCTTTATCTGCTTCACTCGCGAAGCTGCTATATGAAATAAAAAAATTAATGAATATAAGGGTAATAAGAGCAGTACTTTGTTTTTGCATTCGTGCATGTCCTGTTAATTACCAGACTTATTTTAACCTCCCGTCATAGACATGAAACGTACCAGTTTTCCCGGTTTATCGCTAAACTCATGTTTCTCAGGTTTTAAATCAATGGCCTTTTGTATGTGTTGTTTCAGTTCTTCATCAGTAATACCTGCACGTATTAACTCACGCAGGGGATAACTATCTTCCTGACCTAAACAAAGATATAAAGTTCCATCAACTGAAAGACGAACACGGTTACAGGTATCACAAAAATGTTGTGACATTGGGGTAATAAAACCGATTCTTAATTCAGTACCTTCAACACGGACATAACGGGCTGGGCCGCCGCCATCCATCCTGGTTTCAACTAAAGTATATTTTTTTGCGAGACGATCATGTATTTGATCTAATGGAATGTATTGCAGGCTCGCTTCACGTCCGGTATTCCCCATGGGCATAGTTTCAATAAAGCGCAAAGTGAAGTCATGCTTAATACAAAACTGTACCATATCCTCGACTTCACCATCATTTACGCCGCGCATCACCACCATGTTTATTTTAACGGGTTGAAAGCCCGCTTCTTTTGCTGCCATTAAGCCATCAATGACTTTTTCAAGTTTGCCGCCACCTGTAATTTCTTTAAACAGATCTGCACGCAGAGTATCGAGGCTAACATTTATACGTGAAATACCTGCTCGCTTAAGTGGCACAGCTTGTTTACGTAAACGAGTGGCGTTGCTACTAATTGATAAGTCTTCAATACCGGGTAGTTTAGAAAGGCGAGCAGCGAGTTCAGGAACATTTTTTCGAACCAAAGGTTCTCCACCTGTAATACGAATACGTTTTGTCCCAAGTTCACCGAAGACCCGGATAATACGCTCTATTTCATCAAAAGTTAGCCAATCTTCAGGTTCGCCAAAGTCTTTGAAACCTTCTGGTATGCAGTAGTTACACCTTAAATCGCAGCGATCGGTGACGGACAGACGTAAGTACTCAATGCTACGTCCAAACTGATCTTTTAGTTGTTTTGCCATTTAAAAACCCTGTAGGTTAAGTGGGTTTGAGCTTAAAACCTATATTAGATAATACTGAATTATAACTGATTGATACAGAAATGCGGGAAGTTAAATAGATTAAAATTTTTTATAGGGTGCTTTTTAAAAAAAAAGACTAGTGAAGTTGTAAATTGACTGGATAAACTTAAGTGTATGATTTTATAACCTTTTTTGCATGGTATCCCCCGTATCTGTTGATTTGCCGGGTTAGTGTAATCCAGGTTATACGTGTTCAGCTTGCTATAAACCTTTTACCTCTAAAGATCTTCGCACAAGATCGGCAACAGAGTTTACATCCATTTTATCCATAACATTAGCTCGATGAACTTCTACGGTTTTAATACTTATTTCAAGTTGTTTAGCGATATCTTTATTAAGTTTCCCTGTAATAACCAGTTCCATCACTTCTTTTTCACGTTTGGTTAAAGAGTTTATGTGTTCGAGTGTTTCGTTTTGGGTACTGTTTTTTACGCGATCAGCTTTGTGTTTATTCACTGCATTATGAATGAGGTCAAGTAATTCTTGACCTTTAAATGGTTTTTCAAGAAAATCGAGCACCCCGGCCTTCATTGCCTTAACTGCGGTGGAGACATCACCAAAGCCGCTAATCATGATAACAGGCAGGTCAATATTCTTTCCGGCAAGTTGTTGTTGTAGCTCGAGGCCACTAATTCCGGGTAAACGCAGATCAAGTATTAAACAGCCAAGGCCGACATCAGTATATGCACTTAGGAAGTCATTTGCGCTATCATAGGTTTTTGATTTGTAATTTATAGTTGTGACGAGCTCGCTCAGGTATTTAAGCATGCTTGGATCATCATCAATGATATGTATGGTAACGTTTTGATTCTGCATTTTTATTGTATATTCTTGTATTTTATTAAATATTGGGAAAAATAACGGGCTGCCCTCCCTACCCATTTTCACAAATGCCGTTTAAGTGCTTGTAAATTTTTTTACAAAACTGAAAAACATAGTGGCTAGCTATAATTTGCACCTGAGCAGTAACTATTTGTAAATTAAAATTAATCTCTGGGGGGTGAGACAGTTTTAATTAGTGCAATCATATTTGGTATTTTTTACTTATCATATTATGATCATTATTTATTGATATTAGGGTTTTCCCCTAGATTCTGTGAATTAGCACGCAAGTTGTATAATATATAAGGTGTTATCGGCATTTAAGGATGGGTATTTAATTTAATATGCGTAGTTTTTATATGCAGCAAAACTCAAATAGTTTATTTATGGAAAAAAAATACTCATTTAAAGACAATCTAAAAGTAAAAAATCTTGCATGCTGGCGTAATGAACGGGTTTTATTTAGCAATTTAAACCTGTCGTTATCACCTGAAAACGTGCTTTTTTTACAGGGTGAAAATGGCAGTGGCAAAACCAGTTTCTTAAGGATTCTCTGTGGTTTTCGCTTGCCGGATGAGGGAGAAATAACCTGGGGTAATAAATCAACTTTATCTAATCCTGAGTATTTTCAAAATATATCTTATATCGGGCACAAAAATGGAATAAAAGATGAACTCACGGTTGAAGAAAATTTGAATTTAATGCGTTCTATGGCGACAGCATCAGATATACAAACAGAAAGTGTTTTGAAACAAATAGGACTTTTTAAACAGGCAGATGTATTGAGTCGTCAATTATCAGCTGGACAAAAACGTAAACTTGCACTGGCACGATTGATGATGACGAATAATTCTTTTTGGGTTCTTGATGAACCGTTTACCTCACTGGATAAAGCAAGTGTAGGTTTTTTTGAGTCTCTGATTAAACAACATATTACACGAGGTGGTATGTTAATTTTAACTTCACATCATGATATTGATTTATCCGGTTTATCGGTTAGTCAGCTTAGTCTAACGAGTTAAAAATATGTTTAATGCCTGGTCGCAAATATTTAAACGTGATTTGTTAATTGCATTTCGAAAGCGTTCTGAAATAATCCATCCGCTTATTTTTTTTGTTATGGTTGTTTCATTATTTCCACTTGCTATCGGTGATGATAAAATTCTATTACAAAAAATTGCTCCGGCAATTATTTGGGTTACCGCTTTACTGGCGACAATGTTGTCTTTAGATAATTTGTTTCGTTCTGATTTTGAAGATGGTAGTCTGGAGCAGTTAACATTAGTTAAAACACCGTTGTCATTGTTAGTGACTGCAAAAATAACTGCGCATTGGGTTATTACAGGGCTGCCCTTGATATTAATAACCCCGTTGCTTGCTGTGTTACTTTATGTGCCAACAGAAACTATTTCGATGTTGTTACTGACTTTGTTACTGGGTACTCCGACATTAAGTTTAATTGGTGCCGTGGGCATCGCTTTAACGGTGGGACTAAGACAAGGTGGTGTAATATTATCCTTGTTGATTTTACCCCTGTATATTCCAGTGTTGATATTTGCGACTTTAGCGATGCAGAATTCAGCACAGGGTTTTTCTGCAGAAGCGCAATTGGCGATGTTGTTAGCAATTTTGGTGCTCGCGATTACTTTATCCCCCTTTGCTATTGCAGCCGCATTAAAAGTGAGTTTGAATTGAGTTATGGATATTAAGCTTCTTTATCATAAGTTTTCGTCTCCCCCGTATTTTTACCGTTTATCAGGTTTGTGGCTGCCCTACGTGATGGGCTTGTTTGGTTTACTGTTTGCTGCAGGTTTATACAGTGGATTAATACTGGCCCCGATTGATTATGAGCAGGGTGAAGCTTATCGAATTATTTTTGTCCATGTTCCTGCCGCCTGGATGTCACTCTTCATATATATGGTAATGGCGGTTACGGGGGCGATTGGATTAATCTGGCGAATAAAACTGGCTGAGATTGTATCTATTAGCAGTGCACCAATCGGTGCAAGTTTTACTTTTCTGGCTTTAGTCACGGGTTCTATCTGGGGTAAACCTATGTGGAATACCTGGTGGGTCTGGGATGCGCGATTAACTTCCGAGCTTTTATTGTTATTTTTATATTTTGGTGTGATGGCCTTATATAATGCGATTGAAGACAAACGCACCGCAGCACGTGCCGTTGCTATTCTTGCTTTAGTTGGTGTAGTCAATATTCCGATTATTCATTATTCTGTTGAATGGTGGAATACCCTGCATCAGGGACCCACTGTTACAAAATTTGATAAGCCTTCAATTCATTTTTCGATGTTAATCCCTTTGTTGATAATGGCTGTTGCTTTTAAACTTTATTATATTGGCAGTTTATTTATGCGTGTGAGGACAGAGTTGTTAGCACGTGAGCAAAAAAGTAAATGGGTATCGCAATTACTTGGGGCAGAAAAATAATATGGAAGCATTAGATTTTGGAAAATATAATTTTTACATCTGGGCTTCTTATGGTCTGACATTTCTTGTTTTAATCTGGAATATTGTTATTCCTATGCTGGAAAAAAAGAAATTGATAAAAGACATAAAACGCCGGAATTATTTGAACAATAATGGGTCAAACAACCCAGACTTAGATAACATGAATGAGAAACCACAGTGAAACCAGCACGTAAAAAACGATTATTTTTTATAATATTCCTTGTCTCCGGTATAGCACTGGCTGCAGGTTTTGCAATGTATGCCTTTAATCAAAACCTGATGTTTTATTTTTCACCGACTGATGTGAAACAAGGTAAGGCACCCGTCAATAAAATTTTTAGAATGGGTGGCATGGTAGTTGAAGGTACTTTTAAAAAAGAAGCAAAGAGTTTAAAAGTTCATTTTGATCTTACGGATTATGATAAAACAGTCAGTGTGGAGTATGAAGGTATTTTGCCGGATTTGTTTCGCGAAGGTCAGGGCATCATCAGTCGTGGCAAGCTGAATGAACAAGGTGTTTTTATCGCAGAAGAAGTATTAGCAAAGCATGATGAAAATTATATGCCGCCTGAAGTTGCTGAGTCTTTAAAGAAAACGAAAGAAAAGCTGGATAATAAAGCCAGGAAAAATCAACGGTAGTGCTTATTATCAAGTCACTGAATCTTCAACCTGTAAAAATTAAATTTCAAAAGTAAAAAATTATGATACCTGAACTTGGTCACTTTGCATTAATCATGGCGCTTGTTATGGCGCTTATTCAAGCCAGCTTACCTGTTATGGGGGCGACAAAAGGTATTGATTCATGGATGGCATTAGCTAAACCAGTGGCACGGTTACAGTTATTTTTCATGTTGTCGGCTTTTGCTGCTTTAGTTTATGCCTTTATAGTGCATGATTTCTCAGTGGCTTATGTTGCCAATAACTCGAATACAGCATTACCTTTGATTTACAGAATTTCAGCAGTTTGGGGAGCGCATGAAGGCTCGTTGTTGCTATGGGCTTTGACATTATCTATCTGGACTGGTGCGGTAACTTTCTTCAGTCGTAGTATCCCTAAAGATATGCTGGCACGCGTTATCAGCGTTATGGGTATGGTCAGTGTTGGTTTTTTACTTTTCATGTTGCTAACCTCCAACCCGTTTGATCGTTTAGCCATTGCTCCCGTTCAGGGCCGTGATTTAAATCCATTATTACAGGATTTTGGTTTAGCTATTCATCCACCTATGTTGTACATGGGGTATGTTGGTTTCTCGGTTGCTTTTGCTTTTGCTATTGCCGCAATGCTCGGTGGCAAACTTGATGCGGCCTGGGCACGCTGGTCTCGTCCCTGGACAAATATTGCATGGTTATTTTTAACCCTGGGTATTTCTTTAGGTAGTTGGTGGGCATATTACGAACTTGGTTGGGGTGGCTGGTGGTTCTGGGATCCTGTTGAAAATGCTTCATTTATGCCCTGGTTAGTGGGAACTGCTTTAATGCATTCACTCGCGGTAACCGAAAAGCGCGGAACCTTTAAAGCATGGACTGTGCTGTTAGCTATTTTTGCCTTTTCTTTAAGTTTACTTGGAACATTTTTAGTACGTTCAGGCATATTAACTTCAGTACATGCCTTTGCTACTGATCCGGCGCGTGGTGTCTTTATCCTGATTTTCCTTGTTGTTGTGATTGGTGGTTCATTATTGCTGTATGCATGGCGTGCACCGAGTATTCGTAGTAGCACAACGTTCGAGCTCTTTTCTCGTGAAACCGCACTACTCTTTAATAATGTAATTTTAGTGGTGGTTGCTGCCAGTATTTTATTAGGCACCTTGTACCCGTTGTTACTGGATGCGTTGGGTGTGGGTAAAATTTCAGTTGGGCCACCGTATTTTGAAAGTGTCTTTGTTCCTTTAACCATTCCATTAGCCTTATTGCTGGGTGTTGGTGCGATGATGCGTTGGAAGCAAGATAAACCAGAGCGACTTGTTAAAGCGGTAGGTCTTTTATTTGTCATAAGTATTGTGGTTGGTAGCTCGTTACCGTTACTTTTTTCTCATTATGAATTCGGCGCAGCAATAGGTTTGATGTTGGCAACGTGGATATTACTAACAACCTTACAAGGTATTCGACTACGCGTTGCGAATAAAGGTTATTCATTGCAATCCTTTATGAGTGTCCCGCGTAGCTTTTATGGTATGAGCATTGCGCACATCGGTGTTGCTGTTTTCATTGTCGGTATTACTTTAACTTCCATCTATAGTGAAGAAAAAGATGTACGAATGGTGCCTGGCGAGAGATTTGTATTAGGTGGTTATAGTTTTGAATTTAAAGGTGCAAGTTCAATACCTGGCCCAAATTATAATGCACAAAAAGGGCATCTTACGGTAAGCAAGGATAATCGGGTTGTTGCCACAATGTATCCTGAAAAACGTGTTTACCGGGTACAACGTAGTCCAATGACGGAGGCAGCCATTGATGCGGGTATTACGCGTGACTTATTTATTGCTCTGGGCGAACCGAGGGGAGAAGATGGTGCATGGAGTTTACGACTTTATGTGAAACCCTTTATTCGCTGGATATGGTTAGGCACAATAATAATGGCATTGGGTGGATTGCTTGCAGCAACGGATCGACGTTACCGTTTAGTACGTAAAAGTACGAATGATAACGATACCAGTAATAAAGAGGTAACAGCATGAACCGCGCCTTGTTACCCTTATTAGCTTTTATTATCCTGGTTGTTTTTTTAGGTATTGGCTTAACCAAAGATCCACGTAAGCTGCCTTCGACCTTCATAGGTAAAACAGCACCGGCTTTTACATTGCCTTTATTGCATGAGCAAGATAAAACATTCACACCACAGTCTATGCTTGGAAAGGTTTGGATATTAAATGTCTGGGCTTCATGGTGCGTATCATGTCGTGCCGAACATCATGTTTTAAATGAATTAATTAAATATAATAAAGTGAATTTAATTGGTTTGAATTATAAAGATGCTGTGAGCGATGCACGCCGCTGGTTGGGACGTTATGGTGATCCTTATCAACTAAGTGTGAGTGATGTTGAGGGTTTAATTGGTATTGAATGGGGAGTTTATGGCGTTCCTGAAACCTTTATTATGGATAAAAAAGGCATTGTGCGGTTAAAACATACTGGTCCTGTTTCAAATAAAGATGTTGTGGAAGAAATTATGCCTCTAATTAAACAGTTGGAGAAAGAATAATGAAAAAACTAATAATTATTCTTTCTTTGCTTTTTTTATTAAATCCTTCTGTCTATGCTGCTGTTGAAGTAAAGCAATTTAAAACACCACAACAGGAACAACGTTATAAAAAACTCATTAATGAATTTCGTTGTGTGGTTTGTCAAAACCAGAATATAGCTGATTCAAATGCGGAGTTAGCAAAAGATTTACGTAAACAAGTTTATAAAATGATAAATGAGGGAAAGAGTGATGACGCTATTCTTGATTTTATGGTCACGCGTTATGGTGATTTTGTTTTGTATCGTCCGCTTTTCAACTCTACGACGTTTCTTTTATGGGTAGGCCCTTTTATTATTTTTGTTATCGGCCTGTTTGTGTTGATCAATTTTATTCGTCAGCGTAAAAAAGTGGTTATAACAACTTTAAGTAACAACGATAAAGAAAAGCTAAAGCAGTTACTGGATGAAGATAAGGAACAAACTAAATGATCACGTTTTGGATTTTTGCAATTGCAATGGTTATTATTGCATTGATTTTTCTTTTGCGACCATTAATTATTGAGTTAAATAAAAGTGATATCGATCGAACGGCTCAAAATGTCGCTATTACTAAAGAAAGACTTAATGAGTTAAAGACTGAACTTGAGCAAGGCAGCATTTCACAAATTGAATATGATCAAACCAAAGAAGAACTCGAACAGTCATTATTAAATGATGTTGAAGAATCTTCAGGAAATATAAACTCAGTAAACAATCAGTCTTATAACCGGTTTTCTCGTTATATTTTAATATTCAGCGTACCTGTGTTCGCTATTAGTTTATATGCTTTCCTGGGACAGCCTGATTTAATCGAAGGCGGAAAAACGCAGGCCGCAGCTCCCGCCGGGCATGCATCTTCGAATGGCGCGAGTAATTTAGGCAGCATTGAGCAAATGGTTGAGAAACTGGCGGCGCGTTTAAAAGAGAAACCTGATAATGCTGAAGGCTGGTTTATGCTTGGTCGCTCTTATATGTCAATGAACAGATATAAAGAGGCGGTAGATGCGCTTGCAAAAACCAACCAACTTATACCAAATAATCCGGTTGTTATGCTGCGTTATGCGGATGCCTTAACCATGTTGCGAGGAGGACGAATAAGTGGCGAGCCGTTTGACCTGATAAAACGAGCAGTTGAAATAAAGCCAGATGATCCTACTGGTCTATGGTTGCTGGGTATGGGTTATGAAGAACAAGGCGAACATCAAAAAGCAATTTATTACTGGACTCTTTTACTGCCTTTTTTGAAAGATGACAAACCAATTAATGAAGTGAATAGTTTAATTCGCCAGGCTAAAAGCAAAGCGGGTATAAGCACTGCAGAGAAATCAAACGTTATTGTTAAAGAAAAGAAATTGACAGCTTCTATAAAAGTTATAGTGAGTATTGATAAAAGCAGGCTTAAAGATGTATCTATGGATGATATTGTTTTTATTTTTGCAAAAGCAAAAAATGGCCCACCAATGCCTCTTGCGGCTGTTCGTAAACAAGTTAAAGATTTACCGATAGAAGTTATTCTTGACGATTCAATGGCGATGATGCCGACTATGAAGCTATCGAGTTTCAAACAGGTTGAGATTATTGCGCGTATATCAAAATCAGGAAGTGCAAAAGCGCAAAGTGGCGATTTGCAAAGTGATAGTCATATTGCAAGTGCGGGTCAAAAAGAAACAGTTAAACTCAGAATAAATAAGTATTTGCCCTGATTTCACAGGTTAATAATAAGTTTATTAAGAGTAAACACACTTACTCATACTAGTCTTGATTAGATATTTAATAACCGGAATAACAAAAATCAAATTGAGAATAGAGTAAGCAGGATTTATGTTAAGTTTATTTAACTAATGACTGGATTACTTTTTCGGCAGTTTGTTCGTCAGGATGGCCAACTGCGACAATATTATCGTTAACGATGAGTACCGGAAAAGATTTAATATCAAGTTTTAGTGCAAGCTCCTTTCCTATATGATTAGATAAATCATACATTTCAAATTCAATATTATTTTTCAAACAGGTATCTTTCCATATGACTTCAGTTTCAAAGCTTGAGGAGTAAGGGCCTGCTAATATTAAAATTGCTTTCATCAATTACAAAAAACCTATATCCTTAATGAATACGAATAATAATATTGATTAGTTATTTGCTCATTGATCAAGGTCAAGAAAAATAATAATTTAAGGTGTAAAAATAATAGGGTTATGGAGAATAATAATATTATCTTAGACGAACTTCATCAAATACCTTTGTTTTCAGCATTAGATGAACAGCAGCTCGAGAGCGTTTTAAAATCCAGCCGAAATATATTATTACCTGCGAAACATATTTTATTTGAAAAGGCTTCGCCGGCAACACATTTTTATCTTTTAAAATCAGGACAAATAAAACTTTTCTGCTTGTCTGCGGAAGGTTGTGAGAAAGTAATAGAAATTATTTACCCATCCCAGACTTTTGCTGAGGCAATCATGTTTATGCCTAAACAAATTTATCCTGTAAGTGCTGAAGCTATAAAAGACAGTGAGTTATTCAGTTTCGATATGAAACAATTTCGAGACTTGCTTGATGATTCACAAGATACCTGTTATCGATTGATGGCAAAAATGGGTAAAACCCTTCATGAGAGGCTTAACGATATTAATAGCCTGACTCTTCATAACGCGACTTATCGCTTAGTCGTTTATTTATTAGAGCAGTTGCCTACAGGTGCGATGGAGTTATCTGCTATTCATTTAGGTACGACTAAAATTATTATTGCTTCTCGTTTATCGATCCAACCTGAAACTTTTTCACGTATCCTGCTGCGAATGAGCAAACAGAATCTAATAGAAGTTCATGGCAATGATATTACGTTACTGGATGTTGATGGGCTACGAGCCTTATTATGAATTTTAGTTAAATGCTGGCTTTTTAATACTCAAGAGTACTTAAGATTAACCATAGGATTCTAGATATGGAATTAATTAAATGGAGCGATAAATTTGCTACGGGTATTTCTGGCATCGATAACGAGCATGAAGAATTGATTGCAACGATCAATTCTTTTTATTTAAAACAGACTGAACACTTCGAGAAAGATAAATTAATTAATATCCTGAATAATATTTATGGTTCTATACATGCTCACTTTATGCTTGAAGAACGGTTAATGGAAAAGCATGGTTATGATGAATATGAGGCCCATAAAAATGATCATGCCCGATTACTTGATGATATTCGTGATATTACTATGGATTTTGAACAGACCTCGGAATTTGATGAGCAGCAGCTAAAGATAAAATTAACTGACTGGTTTTTGATTCATTTTAAAACATATGATTCCAGATTACATAAGCTGGAGCAGTTAATGGAAAATCGAAAAGAAGTAAAACATGGTTTTTCTACTATGCTGAATAAATTAAAAAACCTTTTTATTAGTAAGAGGTAATTATGATAGTGATTAGTTTTATAAATTATGAAGCTATATTTAATTTAGTAAATAGTTATATGCTAATAACCTTAAAAGAATAAAGCAGTTAATAATTTGTTTTACTTGATATAAGTCAAGTTTTTACCCATATTAATGTCTATATTATGTACGATAATAATCAATGTAGCTTTATGAATATAAGTTACTGACTAATAGGCAAATTTTTTATATGTTCCAGATAATTTGCAAATAAGTTTTGTACACATATGTACACATACACTAAAAATAATCTACTAAAGTAAAAGGAAGCTAATATTATGACAGATCAAAATAATGATAATGATGAGGAAGAACGTATCCCAGGGATGCAATCTCTTCTGGATAATCCATTTCTTTTACTTTTTATCGGAGTTGTGATGCCTGCCGTTTTTTATATTGTGTGGGGAATAATGGAAATCGTTAATATTCCGGTTGCATCATAAAAAAAAACAATTCCATAATTCAATTATTTATAGGGAGACTAGCTTATGACTTCATTTATGCCGCCTGCAGATCGTATTTGGTGGAAAGTACCCGTTGGCCGCCAGGAACTTGTCTGGATCGCGATAGCCTTAATCTGGTGCATAATTATGTTCCTGATGATGCCGATATGGCATGTGTACGGTAAACAAAACCTTTCTACAGAAGCTTATCAAACAACACCGGCCAAGTATGGCGCTAAAGTCGAAGAAATGGTCAGTAAATACCAGGTTGGTCAAGAAGCGGGTGTCCCGGTTGTTGCACCACCAGTAGGTAGTGATATCTACATGCTCGGTCGATTATGGCAGTGGTATCCAGTGTTGAAGCTGAAAAAAAATCAAGAATATCGATTACATCTTTCATCTATGGATTGGCAACATGGCTTTTCCTTACAGCCTGATAACATCAATTTACAAGTCGTTCCGGGATATGACATGGTGCTGAAAATTACACCGGATAAGTCAGGTGAATACAGTGTAATTTGTAACGAATATTGCGGTATTGGTCACCACACGATGGTGGGCAAGATCTATGTGGAGGATAATTAGTCATGGCTGAATTTCGCGTTTGCCCGGATTCCGGGTTCTATTTTCATAAGTCAGCAGAAAGCCTGATGAAAGTTAATGCCGTTGTTGGGGTGGTGGCATTATTAGTGGCAGGTTTGTTGGCTATTGGTGTTGTATTGACACGTTGGCAAGAAGTTCATTTGTTACCTGCTGACATGTTTTACATGGTGCTAACAGGTCATGGCATTAATGCCTTGCTCTTTTGGTGTATTTTCTTTGAAATGGCTATTTTACATTTTGCCTCGTCGACGCTATTAAGATGTCGATTAGCAACACCGCGATGGGGTTGGGCCGGGTTCTTCCTGATGTTGATCGGCGCTATTATGAATAATGTTGCTGTATTTAGCGGTAAATCCAGCGTTATGATGACCTCTTATGTACCCATGCAGGCTGAGCCACATTTTTATCTTGGTCTCATTCTATTTGCGGTAGGTGCATTGATTCAGGTGTTTGTCTTTTTTGGAACACTGGTGATCGCGCAACAAGAAAAGACCTATGAAGGCTCTGTTCCATTGGTAACCTTTGGTGCGATAACGGCGGCAATTATTGCAGTTTTCACTATTGCTTCCGGTGCCATCATACTGATTCCAACATTTCTTTGGTCAGTGGGTTATGTCAGTCATATTGATGCAGAAATGTATCGTGTAATTTGGTGGGCAATGGGCCACTCATCACAGCAAATTAATGTTGCTGCTCACGTGGCTGTTTGGTATCTGATTGCGGGTATTCTGTTTGGTGCAAGACCAATGTCTGAAAAGGTTAGTCGTTTTGCATTCTTGCTCTATATTTTCTTTTTACAACTGGCATCTGCTCATCATATTTTAGTTGATCCGGGTATGAGTTCTGAATGGAAAATATTTAATACCAGTTATGCAATGTATCTCGCGGTACTTGCAAGTATGATCCATGGTTTAACTGTTCCAGGTTCTATTGAAGTTGCACAACGTGCAAAAGGTTATACTAAGGGCTTATTTGAATGGTTGCGTAAAGCGCCGTGGGGCAATCCAGTCTTTTCTGCCATGTTTATTTCTCTGGTAACGTTTGGTTTCATCGGCGGTATTACTGGTGTGGTCATGGGTACAGAACAAATCAATTTGATTATCCATAATACAATTTATGTACCGGCGCATTTCCATGCAACGGTGGTGACGGGAACAACCTTAACCTTTATGGCATTAACCTATCTATTGATTCCGGTGTTATTCCGTAAGAAAATGATCTTTCCCTGGATGGCCAAGTTACAACCGTATGTCTTTGGTGGCGGTATGACGATCCTCATTCTCTTTATGTTAGGTGCTGGTACCATGGGTGTTGCACGTCGACATTGGGATATGGATTTTGCAGGTGCTGCTATGGCATTTGAATATCCTGCAATTGCTTACACCTTAATGGCGGTTGGCGCAATAGGTGGCCTGCTTGCGATTGTTGGCGGTGGTATGTACTTGTTAGTTACGGTAGGTTCATTACTCTTTGGTAAACCACTGGAACCTTCTGCAGGTATACTGGAAAGCTTTGCGGGCAAGCCATTACAAGCTTCAGCTTATGATATAGAAAAGCCTGAGAAGTTAATGATGGCACCTAAACTGAAGGAAGAACCTCATGGTGGAGGATTCGAAGCACCGGGTACCTTTGCCCTGGCAATGTTATTGCTGGTCACCTTCGTGGTGTACTATTTCATTAACTGGAAGTACCTGGCTTCAGTATGGCCATTAGGTTAGATATTATCTAACAAAGAATGGGCGGGATTTTCCCGCCCTTTTTTTTGCAATAATGTAATATACTTTTCATATTATGAAAGAGTTCTATTTTTAAGAACATATTATTAAACCAGAAGAAAGAAACTATTCTCAATGCGTCAGTTACTTATACTTATTGCTCTTGGTTATGGCCTGCTTTTCTCAGCCAAGCTAATAGCCGATTCTCCGTTAAAATTAGAAGCAAAATCAAAGGGGTCAATCCAGAAGTTTCAGAATAAAAAAGCACTGCAAGACAGTCAGGCCGCAATAGGGAATCAGTTATCGAATTTTCGGTTAACCGATGCTTTTGGCCGAGGACTTAAATTGCATGACCTTCTTGGCAAGCCATTGGTTCTAAGCCTTATTTACACCAGCTGTTATCAAACTTGTCCCGTTACAACGCGTCATTTATCTTCTGTGATCGAAAAGGCACGGAAAACATTAGGACATGATAAGTTTTCTGTTGCGGTTTTAGGTTTTGATAGCCAGGCAGATAGCCCGCAGGCAATGAAATACTTTGCAAAAAAACAAGGCATAGAAAATGCGAATTGGCATCTATTGAGTGCTGATGCCAAGACGATTAAGGCTTTAACCAAAGAACTGGGTTTTCTTTTCTTTAGTTCACCCAGTGGTTTTGACCACATGGTACAAGCAACCGTTATCGATGCAAAAGGGATAATATATCGACAAGTTTATGGCGAGGTATTTAATACACCCTTGTTAGTTGAGCCTTTAAAAGAATTGATATTAGGGCAGCCACAACCTAACCAGACTTTGCTTGCAGACTTAATTAATAAAGTACGCTTCTTTTGTACAAATTACGATCCCGCCAGTGACTCATATCATTTTGATTACTCGTTATTTATTGGAATGCTTATTGGTGTAATCATTATTATTCTCATATTTGTTTTTTTGATTCGGGAATATCGTCGTGGCAAGTGTCTGCATCGAGCTTGATATTGATCAAGTTAATATCAGGAGTTGCTGTTATACTATTTCAAGTATTTTTAAACCTGCCGTATAAATCCTGTTGGAAATAACCATTGAGTTTTATTAACCCTATCAAGCATGCTTATCTGGCTATGGAGGCCTGGTTTAATATTGCCTTCGGATCTGAGTGTAATCCATTATACAATTTGGGACGACTGAGCTTTTTCTTTTTTTGGATCGTTCTCATCAGTGGCTTGTATTTATTTATTTATTTTGACACCAGTCTTTCAGGCGCTTATGACTCTGTAGAGTATCTGACGTATGAGCAGTGGTATGTCGGTGGTGTCATGCGCAGTTTGCATCGTTATGCTTCAGATGCCGCTGTAGTTACAATGCTGTTACATCTGTTTCGTGAGTTTGCACTGGGTCGATACACTGGCTTCCGCTGGTTTTCCTGGGTTACCGGTGTACCAACAATGTGGTTTGTTATCACCCTGGGTATTACCGGGTACTGGCTGGTATGGGATGAGCTGGCTTTGTACGTGGCCATGCTTTCTTCTCAATTGATCGATGGACTGCCCTTTATCCCGGGTTCTATGTCACGTAATTTTGTTGGCGATCAAGTATCGGACAGGTTCTTTACCTTGATGGCATTTTTACACTTCCTTGGTCAGCCACTATTTTTGATTTTTGCTCTCTGGTTTCATGTTAAACGCTTGTCATTTGTTCAGGTTAATGCACCTAAAGGCCTGGCTATCGGTAGTTTTATTGCGTTGCTCGCCTTGTCTTTAGCAGAGCCAGCTGTCAGTCATAAAGCTGCAGATGCGGGACAAGTGACTGCAGTTCTGAATCTCGATTGGTTTTACCTTAATGCATATCCGTTAATGGATTACTTTACCGCGGGTCAAACCTGGGTCATTACCATCGGTATTACTTTATTATTAATGTTGATGCCCTGGTTGCCGCCGAAGAAAACAGGACCTGCGGCCGAAGTCCATCTCGATCATTGTAATGGTTGTGAACAATGTGCTGAAGACTGTCCGTATGATGCAATAAGTGTTCAGGCTCGTACTGATGGGGCTAAATTTGAAAATGAAGTGAAGGTTAATCCGGATCTTTGTGCTGCCTGCGGTATTTGTGTTGGTTCTTGTCCTTCTTCGAATCCGTACCGACAAAAAAATGAGTTACTGATCACGGGCATTGATATGCCACAAATGCCGATTAATGAAATTCGTGATCATATGGATGAGGCAATAAAAAAACTTAAGGGTGAGAGTAAAATTATTATTCTCGGTTGTGAAAATGCCCTGGATTTTTCTACTCTTGAAGCTGGCAACGTACAAGTTGTTAGCCTTTTTTGTATTGGCATGATGCCCGCTACGCTGGTGGAATATGCATTAAGTAACGGTGCGGATGGTGTTCTTGTTACTGGTTGCCGGACCGGTGATTGTTTTTATCGTTATGGTAATGTCTGGATGGATAAACGCTTTGAAGGGGATCGCCAACCGATTCTTCGCCGGCGTGCTGATCGTTCGCGTATAAAAGTATCCCGTGCAGCAGTCACAGATAGCAAGCGTCTGCATCAGGAGCTTGCTGAATTTCAAGATCATATTAAAACAATCAACAAAGATGTGAGTGCTGGTCCGCCTGGAGCAGCTAATGAATAAAGTACTGCGTTATGCATTACAGGCATTTAACTACATTCTTTTTATGGTTGTGGTTTGGTATTTTTCTATTAAGCCGCCATACCACCAGCTGCAAGAAGATCAGGCTGTTATTACGCTATCATTCACACATGCGACAAAAATACGTGAAGCCTGCAAGAAATTATCACAGCAAGAGTTAATGAAACTGGCACCAAATATGCGTTTACCTATGTCTTGTCCGCGTGAACGTTCTCCACTTAATATTGAATTATACTTAGATGAAACACTTTTAGCTAAAGATGTCCTGGTACCTTTAGGTTTTCATAAAGATCAAGGCGTTAGTTTATTCAAAAGTATTAAGGTGAAAGCTGGTGAACATGTATTACGTGTTTGGATGAATGATGATGTGAATGTTGATGGCCCGACATATGAATATAAAAATAATATCAATTTAAAACCTGAACAACGGTTATTACTGGATTTCGACTCGGGTAAAAAAGAGTTCTTTCTTAAGTGATTTTAGTTGGGCGATTATTTAAAAGGTAAAAATAGAATGGATAGTTCTAGTAGTAATAATAAGCTGGTTGATAACTTTGTGTTGGATATGCCTGGTGTCGGGGCGCGTCATTTAACTATAGGTTGGTTATTACTTTCTTATGGCGCACTGGTTATTGGTGGGCTCTTTACTATTCTTATTGTTCTTTCTCGTACGCCCTATTTTCAAGAGATTATTCCCTTTGTAGATTTTTTTCATACGGCCCTGGTGGTGCATGTTGATCTAACGGTGTTAGTCTGGTTCCTGGGTTTTGCAGGTGTATTGTGGAGTTTAAATAGCAGTATACGATGTTTGAAATGTGGTTGGCTCGCTCTTACTTTAAGTGTGTTGGGCACTTTGGTTATTACTGCTGCACCGTTTATTGGTGATGGTAAACCATTAATGAATAATTATATTCCTGTATTACAACATCCTGTTTTTTTAGTTGGCCTGGGTCTATTTGGTTCAGGTTTTACATTGTTGCTATTAAACGGTTTATTTTTTTCCAATGCAGTTAAATCCAAAATGAGTGGCGATGGTGCACTTCGCTTTGGTTTATATACCGGATTAATTGCAGGATTGTTTTCAATTTTTGTATTGGTTCTTTCTTATATTGATATGCCTGCCTTTGCAGAAGGTGCTTATTATTATGAACTCTTGTTTTGGGATGCGGGACATACCTTGCAGTTCATGCATATAGCATTAATGCTGGTTAGTTGGTTATGGCTATCAACCGTTGCCGGTGTTTCTTTAAAGTTATCTCCTCGTGTTGCAGTGTTTGTATTTATGATTGGTTTAATTCCCATCATAATGACACCCTTTGTATATATGATGTTTGATCTGGGCGCGACCATGCATAAACACGCCATATCATTGGTCATGCGATATGGTGGCGGTTTAGCGGCTTTCCCTATAGGCTTGATTGTTGTTGTGGGTTTATTAACCAGCAAACGAAAAGATCTTAAAATTGGCCCTGAATTTAACGCGCTTGTTTTTTCAATAATCTTATTTGCTGTTGGTGGCGTTATTGGTTTCATAATTAATGGCAGCAATGTGACTGTGCCTGCACATTATCATGGCTCGATTGTTGCTGTGACATTGGCATACATGGGTATATCATTTCATATCTTACCGCGCCTTGGCTTTAAACCAATTACCAGTAAAGTAGCAACGTGGCAGCCGGTTATTTATGGTTGTGGTCAGCTATTACATATAACCGGTTTAGTTTGGTCTGGTGGTTATGGTGTACAGCGTAAAACAGCCGGACTTGATCAAGGCTTAGATGGTGTGGAACGCGTTATCAGCATGGGCGTAATGGGTTTAGGCGGAGGCATCGCCGTTATTGGCGGAATACTATTTTTGGTTATTGTTTTTAAATCAATGTGGCCACAAAAATAAATCAGCTAATACAGAATTTATATTAGCATTAGCTGATAATAAATTTATTTGTTTGTTTCATTTATCTTTGGCTGTACTTGAGTTGAGTCAGAATTCTTATCATTTTGTTTAATTTGAGTATTTGTTGTTTGCGGGGCAGTTTGCAACGGTCCAAATATTGCTCGAATAACATTGAACGACAGTATCGCCAGAATGGTTATGATAACAAAGAAAATTACAGATCGATTGGGTAATCGTTTTCCCATTTTAATTTCGATGCTGTTTAATATGAAGTCAGAAACAAGATAAAGTATGATTGCCGCAATGGTGTAATAGATAAATTCCATATAAAAATCCTTATTAGTAAAATACTGGCATATAGTTTAGTTAGTATAAATATGAAAAGACATCACGTAGATAGCGACACCACTGACAGAAACATAAAGCCATATAGGTAGAGTCCAGCGAGCTATTTTTTTGTGTGTACTAAATTTATTACGTATCGCTAATCCTGCAGTAATGAGAACCAGCGGAAATACGACTGCAGCCAGAATGACATGTGAGGCTAACAGTGAAAAATAAAGATAGCGTATGTCGCCTTGTCCGGCAAATGGAATGTAGCCCACTTTGGCATGATAATAGAGATAAAAAACCATGAATATGGTTGATACTGCCAGCGCTGCAATCATGCAAGCCTTATGAATGCCCTTATTTTGATTTCGGATGTTAATAAAACCAATGCTGACTAGCGTGGCAGATAGCGTATTAAGTATAGCCAGTATATGTGGAATGTAAGAAATATTATCCAAACTATAATCTGTCCCTAAGTTATTATATGTTGCGATAACAGTATATTACAGCGTCCGTATGACAAGTGCTAATAATATGTTTAAGCCTTTGCATATATAATGATATTAATACATGTTATGAATTTTCAGGTACTGTGAAGTAATCGTTTCCACATCGTGTGGTGGAGAAAATGAAGCAATGATTCGCATTTTTGGGTCGACCAAAAAAATGGAACTGGTATGGCTCATTAAATAATCATCCGTATTATCAGAAGCTTCTTTGAAATAGGCTGCAGAAAATTGTCGGGTGAAATTATTCAGCTTGTCAGTATGCCCGGTTATTGCGATAAACTCCTTATTAAAATATGTTATGTATTTTTTCAGATCTTCCGGTTTATCTCGTTCTGGATCGATGGACACAAAAATAACTTGTATATTAGAGGCAGTTTTATGGTTTTTCTTTAACAGTTTGTTTATTTTTTTTAATGTTAATAAGGTGGTTGGGCATATATCTGGACAATGGGTGTAACCAAAGAATATAAAACTCCAGTTACCTTTTAAATTCTTGTTTGTAAAAACCTGTTCATTATTATCTATGAGTGTAAAGGGTTGCAGTGGAATTGCATCTGGCCGTAATACAGCAATGAGATCTTCAGGTATTATTTTTTTAGTGGCAGGCAGGAGCACGAAAACCATTACTAGAAGAAATATAAATGAAGCAAAAAGAAAGATTGTTCCTTTAGGGAATTCTATTTTCGATATCATTATTTGTTAACCCGATTTATTTTTTTAAGCTTCGCCATTCTTTGGAAAACCACCAGCCAAAAGTTATAACCATAATGATGTTTATAATGATTCCAAGTATAAAAAAAGCCGATAAATCTCTGGAGTCATTTACTAATATATTTTTCTGGGTATGAATTCTTGTCGTTACTGATGTACTTTTATTTGCATTCGGTGTTTTATGTTTATTAATTATGTTGTTCGATAAGGGGTTGCTTTGCACAACATTTATTGAATCAGCATATACTAAAGCTGGTGAGGCAAGCGTCGCTAGTGTCAGCCATATAAATACAAGATGTTTTCTATTTATTTTCATATGAGTCAGGATAACATTTTGTTATAGGTTAGTTTGCAATTAGATTGCATTGCTTGTGCATAACAGAATTTAGGTGTTATTCTAGCATGTTTTTGTCATTTTAAGAGGTTGTATCCATGAGAAAAAATATTTTTATAACGTTAACTTTTCTTTTGTTTTCAGGTGTTTTTGTCTCCGGTGTAAGTTCTGCGGAAGAATCGTCACTTAATGCGCTGAAAATCTATTCAGGTTTTTATTCCCGCGAAGGGAATGATGGCAAGATGGCTCAAACAACAGGTAATAATACTTACATTAAGTTTTATCCCGAAAAGAGAATAATCAGGTTATATATTCCATACCCGTATTCAAAATCGCTAAAGCCTGCTGCTATTAATGCTGCTTTTAACGATGTAGTAAAAAAGACTGATAGAAGTGCATATATAAGGGGAAAATTTGGTGGTATGGAAGAACTGGTTGTAGCGCATCTTGATGTTTTTCATTGGGTAGATGAGCAGGTTATGTATGATTGTAGTAAACCAAAGCCTTGCAGAATTATATTTGGTGATAAGTCCATGACCGTTATTAAACCTGGAATTGTTTTGGAGCATAAAATACAGTACGAATTACTGGGTGACTAATTGTTAATAGTTGTTAAAGTACAGGGGTTGAATCAGTTAAATAGTATAATTTTATTAAAGAAATGCTATTCTTTATTGACTTAAATCAATGTTATGTGTCGAGTTATATTTGATGCTGAATAAATTGGTGGACTAATTTAGCGTGATATATTGAAAACCCATTCCCAATTTTATTGCCAAATTTTTATCCTTGTTGCACTGATGCTTTCGAGTGGTTATGCCGCTGCATCAGGAATTCAGGAACATTTTCCTTTAGTTAAAAGTTTTTTTCCAACAGCAGATCGTGTTAGTGAGCTGGAAGGTGAGCCACTATCGGCGGCTGTTTATCAAAACAACTCTATTCTGGGTTACGTTTTTTATACCGATGATGTGATAAAAATTCCTGCCTATTCTGGTAAACCTATTCGTACACTTGTCGGCTTTGATATAAATGGAAAAATTGTTGGTTTAAAAATAGTACATCATGAAGAACCCATTCTTGTGGTTGGTATATCGGATCAAGATTTACAATTGTTTATAGATCAGTATTTAGGTAAATATGTTAGTGATAAAATAAAGATTGGTGGCCGTGATCGAGATGGTTATAAATCAATTGATGCTATTAGTGGTGCAACCATAACAGTAATGGTTCTTAATGCCACAATTAATCAGTCAATGCGTAAAGTGGCTGAAGTGCGGGGCATTTTAAGTCTGGATGGTGCTGTACTAGAAAAGATCAAAGTCTTCGATGCAGAACCCATCTGGATTTCTGTTTGGCGTGGTAAAGTATTTCAAATTTCAATTCTCGTTTTTGGTCTTACCGTATTATCGCTGATTTTAATTATGCAGGACTGGTTAGCCAAACATTCAACTTTCTTAACGTATCTAAGAACAGGTTATCTTATTTATACTGTGGTTTTTATCGGCTGGTATTCACTGGCTCAACTTTCTATAGTTAATGTCTTTACCTTTATTGGTTCCTTCGCACATGTATTTAGCTGGGACAACTATCTTATTGATCCTATGATGTTTCTTTTATGGGGTTTTGTTGCGGTAACGATTTTATTATGGGGGCGGGGCGTTTACTGTGGCTGGCTTTGCCCTTTTGGCGCAATGCAGGAATTGATTTTTCGAATTACTGAGCGCTTCAAGTGCCCGACATTTGAATTTCCTGAAGTTGTTCATGAACGTTTGTGGGCGATTAAATATATTATTATGTTAGGTTTATTTGCCCTTTCACTGCAGTCGCTGGTCCTGGCAGAAAAATTTGCTGAAGTTGAACCTTTTAAAACAGCCATCACATTACACTTTATGCGTGAATGGAGTTATGTGTTGTATGCGGCAGGATTATTAGTGATATCTGCTTTTAATCGTAAATTCTATTGCCGTTATATTTGTCCTCTTGGTGCTGCTCTGACTTTTCCATCCAAGTTTCGTATCTTTGAATGGTTACGCCGTTATAAGGAATGTGGTCGACCTTGTCAGATCTGTAGAAATGAATGTGAAGTTCGAGCTGTTCGTTCAACAGGTGAAATCAATGCCAATGAATGTCACTACTGTCTGGACTGTCAAGTGACTTACTGGAATGCATATAAGTGTCCACCACTAGCGGAAAAACGTAAAAAAAGAGAACGTGCAAGAAAGAATATTAGTAAAACTGCATGCTGAACATCGCTTTCGTCTACTTGACGAAGTTCTATTCTTGACCTATATCAATGTGACATTACGCTATAAAGTCTAATTTCTGTACAAGAAGAATACTGTTTTTTTTAACTAACCACTCTACGAGGACGTTGTTATGAATTATTCAAAACTATCCGTCGCAAGTGTGATGCTAGCCGGAGTTCTCGCTAGTTCACATTTATTTGCAGCAAGCGGCGAACATCCGAATACACCCGAAGAAGAAATGCGTTATAAAGGTGCTCCAATTTCCGGGGATCCTAGTGCATCAAAAGAACTGAGGTCGGCAAAAGGACCAAAGATAACAACGGCTGAATTTGCTCGTGCCAAAACAATTTTTTTCCAGCGCTGTGCAGGTTGTCATGGTGTATTACGTAAGGGTGCGACAGGTAAACCTTTAACGCCAGATATTACTTTGCCAAAAGGTACGGCTTATTTGAAAGCCTTTATTGGCTTTGGCTCTCCAGGTGGTATGCCTAATTTTGGTTCTTCAGGTCAACTGTCTGAAAAAGAAGTAGATTTAATGGCGCGTTACTTACAACACGAACCACCCGTGCCACCTGAATTTGGTATGAAAGAAATCAAGGCAAGCTGGAAAGTGATTATTCCAGTTAATAAACGTCCTAAAAAACAAATGAACAAATATAATCTGAATAATGTTTTCTCAGTGACTTTACGTGATACCGGGGAAGTTGCTCTGATAGATGGTGATAGCAAGAAAATTATCACTATTATTACCACAGGTTATGCAGTACATATTTCACGCATGTCTACATCAGGTCGATACCTGTATGTTATTGGTCGTGATGCCAAAGTTAACCTGATTGATTTGTGGATGAAGACGCCTGACAACGTTGCTGAAATCAAAGTGGGTATGGAAGCGCGTTCAGTGGAAACATCCAAGTACAAAGGTTATGAAGATAAATACGCGGTTGCAGGTGCTTACTGGCCACCACAATACACCATCATGAAGGGTGATACTCTGGAACCACTCAAAATTGTGGGTACTCGTGGCATGACAGTGGCTCCACAGGAATATCATCCAGAACCTCGTGTTGCAGCTATCATTGGATCGCACCAAAAACCGGAATTCATTATCAATGTTAAGGAAACCGGAAAGGTTCTGATGGTGGACTATTCAGATCTGGATAATCTTAAGGTAACGACTGTTGATACTGCACGTTATCTGCATGATGGTGGCTGGGATTCGACACATCGTTATTTTATGTCTGCAGCTAACAAGTCTAACAAGATTGCGGTAATAGATTCAAAAACCTCCAAGTTAGCGGCATTGGTTGATGTAGGCAAGATTCCTCATCCAGGTCGTGGTGCTAACTTCAATGATCCAAAATACGGTCCTGTCTGGGCTACCAGCCATTTAGGTGATGATACGATTTCTGTTATTGGTACCGATCCTAAACGTCATAAAAAATATGCATGGAAAGTGGTTCGTACCTTAAAAGGCCAGGGTGGTGGTTCATTATTTATTAAAACCCATCCTAAGTCTCATCACTTATATGTGGATACACCTTTGAATCCAGATACTAAAGCAAGTCAAACGGTTGCAGTATTTGATTTGAAAAATCTTAAAAAACCTTACAAAGTTTTACCAATTGCTGAATGGGCAAAACTGGGTAAAGGACCAAAACGTGTCGTACAGCCAGAGTTCAATAAAAAGGGTAACGAAGTCTGGTTCTCTGTATGGAGTGGTGTGAAACAAGAATCAGCAATCGTTGTTGTTGATGATAAAACGTTGAAATTGAAAAAAGTTATCAAGGACAAACGTTTAAAAACACCAACGGGTAAATTTAATGTCTATAACACTATGCATGATATTTACTAAGCACATGTAACTTGATTAGCGGGGATTCTTCCCCGCTTAATCTCAAGTTTGTTATTCAACTCGTTTATGTCCGTTTATATTCATTTAAATATAAGAGAAGTAATGCGATGAATGAATCAGCAAAAGTATATTTAGTAGGAACAGGTCCCGGTGATCCGGATTTATTAACAGTAAAAGCTTTGCGTCTTTTGCAGAATGCCGATGTGATCATATATGATCGATTAGTATCAAAAGGTATTCTGGAACAGATTCCGGCAGGAGTAAGCCAGATTTATGTTGGCAAAAAATCAGGCAACCATAGCTTGCCACAAGATGAAATTAATCAATTACTGTTAAAGCTTGCTAAAACAGAACGTACCATTGTTCGATTAAAAGGTGGTGATCCCTTTATCTTTGGTCGAGGTAGTGAGGAAGCCTTATTATTAGCCCGCAATGGAATTAAATTTGAAATTGTACCGGGTATAACTGCTGCATCTGCATGCACAACCTATGCGGGCATCCCTTTAACACACCGGGGTCTTTCACAGGGTGTACAAATAGTTACGGGACATAGCCAGGCTGATCAACCTCTTGAGTTAGACTGGAATTCTCTCGCAGATGCCAAAAAAACAATCGTTATTTATATGGGGCTGGCCAATATTAAATTAATAAGTGACAAACTTATTAATGCTGGTCTGGATAAAAACACACCCGCCGCTGCCATTCAAAATGGTACAACCGGGAAACAGAATCGTATCCTGACAACGCTCTTCAAGTTGGCTGATGATACCTCCATGTTACAAGCACCTGTTATTTTTGTTATTGGAAAAGTTGTATCTCTGGCTGAACAGTTAGACTGGTTTGAGGTAGAAAAGGCAATCGAAGGCGACTTTACTGATATAGGGAAATCACTACATGGTTAAACAGAATGTTTGTTAAATTAAAAACTATTTTTTTATTAATAACTTTTTGTTCTTTATTTTATAGTTCTGTAAATGCACAAGCTGAAATTATATCGAAACAGCGTAGTGCAGAATTATATAACCTGCTCATTCAGGATTGCGGCTCATGTCATGGTATGACATTGAAAGGTGGCCTGGGCCCCGCATTGACTCCGGATGCACTGAAAAACAAGCCACGTGAAATGATCGAAGTGACTATTTCGAATGGTCGACCAGGAACTCCGATGCCTCCATGGAATAATATATTAACCAGGCAGGAAATCAGCTGGTTGGTTAATACGTTGTATGCAGGTATTAAACAATGAATAAAATTAAAATATTCATTTTATTGTTATTGCTGGAAATGTTATTGAGCGGTTGTACCAGTTTACGTGGTACTGGTGATCTGGGTGTGGTGATCGAACGGGCAACGGGTAGTGTACAAATTGTTGACACAACAAAACGTATATCTCTTACACAAATTAATGGCTTAGGTGATTTGTCGCATGCTTCAATTGTGTACTCGCGTGATGCGCGTTATGCCTATGTGTTTGGTCGTGATGGTGGTTTGAGTAAAATTGATATTCTTAAAGGTGAAATTACTAAACGTATAATTCAATCCGGTAATAGTATTGGCGGTGCTATTTCACAAGATGGAAAATTAGTCTCGGTTTCTAATTATACGCCTGGTGGAGTGAAAGTTTTTGATGCGGATACGCTTGAACTGGTTGAAAATATTCCTGCAACCTACGGTAAAGATAATAAACTATCTAAAGTGGTTGGACTGGTGGATGCACCTGGACAACGTTTTGTCTTCTCTCTTTATGATGCAGGTGAAATCTGGATAGCTGATTTTAGTGCTCTTGATATTAGTACGGGCAAAGCAAAAATTACACGTTTTAAAAATATAGGCAAGCAACCCTATGATGGTTTGATTACGCCAGATGGTCGTTATTATATTGCAGGACTGTTCGGTGAAGATGGCCTTGCGCTACTGGATTTATGGCATCCTGAAAATGGTGTGAAACGTATACTCGCTGATTATGGTCGTGGTGGTAAAAAAATGCCGGTCTATAAAATGCCGCATTTAGAAGGCTGGGCGATGACCGAAGATTATGCTTTTTTCCCTGCGGTTGGACGCAATGAAGTGTTGGTTATGGATCGTCGCAGCTGGAAGCAGGTTAAAAAAATTCCTGTACATGGCCAGCCTGTTTTTGTTATGGCCCGACCGGATGGCCGACAGGTTTGGGTGAATTATGCTTATCCACGAAATGATACAGTGCAGGTTATTGATACCGAGAAATTAAAGGTTGTAAAAACATTAAAACCAGGTAAAGCCGTATTACACATGGAATTTACACCAAGAGGTGAACATGTCTGGGTTTCAGCACGTGATGCTGGAAAAGTAACCGTATATAAAACGGATACATTCAAGGTATTAACAACATTACCCATGGGGAAACCTAGCGGTATCTTTTTTACTAACCGTGCTCATCGCATAGGCTTATAACTCAGTAGGAGTCATTGCATGCAACTGAATACTGAAAATAAAATAAATAAGCAGCGATTAAATCATCTTGAAAAACATTTATTAAATGATTTTCAACATGGTTTTCCATTAGTTTCCCGACCCTATCAGGAAATTGCGGAAAAAATGGGAGTGAGTGAAAATGATGTTATTAAAACATTAGCTCAACTTAAGCAACAAGGATATATTAGTCGTGTTGGAGCCGTTTTTCGCGCAAACAGCATTGGTGCAAGTACCCTGGCAGCATTATCTGTAGCTGAAGAGGAAATAGAATCTATTGCTGAAATTATTAATGGCTACAGTGAAGTTAATCATAATTATAAACGTGAACATCACTATAACTTGTGGTTTGTTTTAACAGCGAGCGATGAGCATGAATTAAATACAGTATTAGATAGTATAGAGCAGCGGACCGGTTATTCCGTTATGTATTTGCCCATGATCGAGGATTTTCATATTGATCTTGGTTTTGATTTAGATTTTGATTCAGGAAAGGTAAGCTGATGGATATGAAAGTGAAATACCGTCAGCCGTTACTGCCAGTGCAAACAGAAATTAATGAGCAAGATGAAGCCTTAATTGCTTTAATACAAAATGGCCTTCCACTGAGTCCGACTCCTTATGCTGATCTCGGTGAAAAAACCGGCATGTCAGAAGACAAAGTAATCAGTCGTTTGAAATATCTAAACGAGTCTGGAATAATTAAACGCTTTGGTGTGGTTGTGCGTCATCATGAACTTGGATATCGGGCGAATGCCATGACTGTCTGGGATATAGCGGATGATAAAATCAGTGAGTTGGGTGCTTGTATGGGAGAGTTTGATTTTGTGACATTGTGTTATCGTCGCCCACGCAGATTACCGGAATGGCCATATAATTTATTTACAATGATACACGGCAAAAACCGTCAGCATGTCTTGTCTAATATTGAACTGCTTGTAAATAAATGCGGCCTGGATGCCGTTAATCATGATGTATTATTTAGTACGCGTCGATTCAAACAACGTGGCGCAATATATCGTAAAGAATAAAATTTATTATCGAGAATAGAATAAATGATGGATGAGTTAGATCGTAAAATCATCAATGTATTACAATCCGGTTTCCCGGTGAGTGAAGAACCCTATGCTGAAGTTGCAAAACAACTTGGAATTGATGAAGTAGACTTGTTGAGCCGTTTAAAAAAATTACTTAATGAAAAAATATTAACCCGATTTGGACCGATGTATGATGCCGAAAAATTAGGTGGTGCTTTTAGTCTTGTTGCAATTAAGGTTCCGCAACAAGAGTTTGATAGAGTAACTGAAATAGTGAATAGTTATACTGAAGTTGCACATAATTATCATCGAGATCATGAATTTAATATGTGGTATGTGCTTGCAACCGAAACAGCGGAAAAAATAATTGAAGTTAATAGTGATATTGAACGTCGTACCGGGTTAAAGGTATTCAATATGCCAAAACTGGATGAATACTATATAGGCTTGAAGTTAACAGCTTAATTACCGCCATGACAGATTCTCTTTCACAACAGAATGACCTGACTCTGGACGATGTTGACCGTAAGATTATCCGTGCGACACAATCTGGTTTACCATTAGTCTCTCGTCCTTATGATGACATTGCCAGTCGCCTGGGTATAAGTCTTAACGAAGTCATTATGCGTATAAAGGCAATGCAGCAATGCGGCATTATTCGTCGTATAGCGGCAGTACCTAATCATTATGCTCTGGGTTATAAAGGCAATGGTATGTCTGTCTGGGATGTGCCAGGTGAACTTGTTAATCAATTAGGCAAAAAAGTGGGTGCACTTGATTTTGTTAGTCACTGTTATCACCGCCCGCGTTTTTTACCTGACTGGCCTTATAATCTTTTTGCAATGGTACATGCACATAATCGAGAAGAAGCTTTAGTATTAGTGAATACTATCGCTGAATTACTCGGTGAACATGATCGAGGTCATGATGTTTTGTTTAGTAAGGAAATTTTAAAGAAAACAGGTATGCGTCTTATATCGTAATTTAGCCAACGCCACGGAGAATAAATATGTTTCGTATTAGCCAATACATGCGTGAGTTAAAATCACCCTCTCCACTGGGTGAAAAGCATAATCCACCTGGCCCCGTTGTTATTTGGAATTTGATCCGTCGCTGTAACTTAACCTGTAAACATTGTTACTCTATTTCCGCGGATAAAGATTTTCCAGGTGAGCTTTCCACCGAAGAAGTCTTCAAGGTAATGGATGATTTGAAAGAGTTTCATGTACCGGTACTGATTTTATCAGGTGGTGAGCCCTTAATGCGTCCTGATATTTTTGAGATATCCAGGCGAGCTAAAGAAATGGGTTTTTATGTTGGCCTGTCAACTAATGGTACGATGATCGATGAATCAAATATAGATGATATTGCAAAAATCGGCTACGACTATGTCGGGATTAGTATTGATGGTGTACGTGAAACACACGATAAATTTCGACGTAAGATAGGTGCTTTTGATGAATCTATGAAAGGAATTCGCCTTTGCCGGGAAGCGGGTATAAAGGTAGGCATGCGTTTTACACTCACCATGGATAATGCGCATGAGTTGCCAGATTTGTTAAATATCATGGAAGAAGAAAAGGTAGATAAGTTTTACCTTTCACATTTGAATTACGCAGGTCGAGGTAATAAAAATCGTAAAGATGACGTTGTTCACCAACTTACTCGTGATGCAATGGATTTACTGTTTGATACTTGCTGGCAGCATATTGAAGAAGGACGGGAACGTGAATTTGTAACCGGTAATAATGATGCAGATGGCGTTTATCTTTTGTATTGGATTGAAAAACACTTCCCGGATAAACTGGATCATATGCGAGCTAAACTGGCACAGTGGGGAGGGAATTCTTCCGGGGTTAATATTTCTAATATTGATAATCTTGGCAACGTTCATCCTGATACATTCTGGTGGGATTATAATCTGGGTAATGTAAAAGATCGCAAGTTCTCTGAAATATGGCACGATCGCAGTGACCCTTTAATGGATGGATTAAAATCACTACCCAGACCTTTAGAAGGGCGTTGTGCTAAGTGTAACTATATCAATGTTTGTGGTGGTAATACCCGGGTGCGTGCTTATCAATTAACAAATAATTTTTGGGCAGAAGATCCTGCTTGTTATTTACTGGATAGTGAAATTGGTGTTGAAGAATCAAGTGAACGGTTACAAGTAACACCGTGGTCTCGTCAAAAAAAGAATGCATGATTAATATATAACATATGATAAGAATAATAATTTCAAGTGCTTTTCTATTAATTACTAATCCTGGTTATGCCGTCGAAAAAAGTGTTGATATCTTATATCAACAACATTGCGCTAGTTGTCATGGTTCTAATCGTTTAGGTGGAATGGGACCGGCGCTATTACCTGAGAACCTGAAACGCCTACGTAAAAAACAGGCTGTAAAGGTTATAACCAAAGGTCGGGTAGCAACACAAATGCCGGCATTTGCAAAAATAATAATAGCCAGTGATATCCAGAAACTAGTTAACTATGTTTACACACCTTTGCCGCATATTCCAAAGTGGGAAATGAGTGATATTAAAAAATCTCATCTTATTCACTATAAATCTGGCAGTCTTGGTAACAAACCTGTTTTTAAGGCAGACATGCTTAACCTTTTTATTGTTGTTGAGTTAGGAGATCATCATGCGACGTTATTAGATGGTGATAAATTTGAACCCATTCATCGTTTTAAGACACGTTTTGCTTTGCATGGAGGGCCAAAGTATTCATCTGATGGACGTTATGTTTATTTTGCCTCACGTGATGGTTGGATCAGTAAATATGATATTTATAACTTAAAAACGGTTGCGGAAATAAGAGCGGGTATTAATACGCGAAATCTAGCCGTATCCGGTGATGGCAAAACAGTACTGGTCGGTAATTATCTACCGCATAACCTGGTCGTGTTAGATGCTAAAAATCTTGAGCCAATTAAAGTTATACCGGTAAAAGATAAGAATGGTAAATCCTCCCGGGTGAGTGCTGTTTATACTGCTGCTCCAAGGAATAGTTTTATTGTTGCCCTTAAAGATATACCTCAGGTATGGGAAATTTATTATAACGATAAACATGAGCCAATTTATAATGGTCTGGTACATGACTATAGACACGGTGAGGGAGTTGAAGATAAATCAGCATTTCCGATTCGTCGAATATTGTTAGATGATTATTTAGATGATTTTCAATTTGATCAGTCCTACACCTATTTAATGGGCGCTGCACGTAATGCAAAAAATGGTCAGGTGGTTAACCTGAATATTCGTCGTAAAGTAGCAGACCTGGAATTAACCGGTTTGCCTCACCTGGGTTCTGGCATTACATGGATGTATAAAGGTCGGATGATAATGGCAACGCCGAATATCAAAAAGTCAGAAATCAGTATTATTGATATGACAACATGGAAAACGATTAAAAAAATAAAAACACTGGGGCCTGGTTTTTTTATGCGCAGCCATGAAAATTCACGTTATGCATGGGCGGATGTTTTTTTTGGGCCTAACAAAGATGCGGTACATATTATTGATAAAAAAACTCTGAAAATTGTTAAAACAT
Organism: uncultured Thioalkalispiraceae bacterium; assembly: GCA_964654445.1. Taxonomy (GTDB): domain Bacteria; phylum Pseudomonadota; class Gammaproteobacteria; order UBA6429; family Thiohalophilaceae; genus JAGLTQ01. Next base: position 20,317 of record CAZZIS010000005.1, on the reverse strand, counting down.
TGAGACCATCACCGGGTAAAAATGCAGCTCATGTTGAATTTGATCGATATGGTAAATATGCATTACTCAGTATATGGGATATTGATGGTGAATTAATTGTTTACGATGCAGACACGCTAAAAGAAATTAAACGTTTGCCTATGAGTAAGCCATCAGGAAAATATAATGTTTTTAATAAAATTAATCGTTCAGCAGGTACAAGTCATTAACCAATTCCTGACTTATCCTTAAGAAGTGGTTCGTGATCACAGTATGGCGATGAAATCATGTATGAGCGTTCTTCTTTTGATAAAGTTAAGTATCTAAATCGGTAAACCATTGTTACAACTCTTTATTTTATATAGTCATCAGTAACGTATTCAGTTACCTTTTCATGAGTTTATTATGACAAAAAGAATTAATATCAGAACGATAACCAAGTGTGGCAGTAAGGAATAGAATCACATATATAAGCATTCTATAATTTCTTGATTTAGATCATTTTATTTTGTTTTATATACTCTATAGTCGCAGTGCATTAATATCTTAAAAAAATACCTCAAATAAAAGTAGGGAGGGCTCGTGAATACTAAGAATAATTTATTACTTGTTATATCTTGTCTTGTTTTAGCTGTATCAGGCTGTTCAAAGGAACAGGACACCTCATCCACAAATTCAACCACAAAACCTACGGCATCTTCTTCTATGGCTGGCCTTCCTGAAAAGGTAGATTCTGCACTTGCGAGTTCAGGTAAAGCCGTATATGAACAAAACTGTATTTTTTGTCACCAGGCGGATGCGATTGGTAAAGCGGGTTTTGCACCATCCTTAACAAATCAGGAGTTCCTACAGGTTGTTTCAGATAAATTCCTCATGGCAACGATTAGAGATGGTCGCGCAGGAACGGGAATGCCTCCTTTTTCCCATCTTGGGCGAAAAGATGTTGAAGCTATTGTGGCCTACCTACGTGACCATGCAAAACTTCCCAATATGTCAGCAGCCATTGATGCACAACCACGTAGTCAGGGTGATGAACGTTTAGGCCGATTCTGGTTTGACTCTATTTGTTCGACTTGTCACGGTCGCGATGGTGACGGTTATGTGGCTGGTGGTACAGGTACAGCTATTGGTAAAGCTTCTTTCCTGGATAAGGCAACTGATGGTTTTATTCGCGAAACCATTAAAAAGGGTCGTTCAAATACGCGCATGATTGGTTATTCCGGTCCTGAAGCAATGGCAAACCTCAGTGACAGTGATGTTGATGACATTATTGCTTATCTCCGTACAGTGCCCAGTAAAGATTAGAACAAGCAAAGATTAAGAACAGTAAAGATTAATTGAGGAATAAAAAATAATGAAACGTTTTAAAATGAATCGACGTAATTTTCTCAAAAGCAGCAGCTTTATTACAGGGGCAACTGCAGCAACAGGTTTATTTGTTGCAGACAACCCTGAACTGGAAGCTGCTCCTGCGACAACAAAAACAGAGCGTACAACAGCAATCGCACAATGCCCATATTGTGGTGTGGGTTGTGGCACGATAATTCAGGTTGAAAATGGCAAGATAGTTTCCATGCGACCGGACAAAGATCATCCAACTAATTATGGTTTGCAATGTATTAAAGGGTTAACCGCAGCAGAACCGATTTATGTTGATCGCATGGAAGGCGACCCGTATGTACGTAAAGATGTATGGGCAGAGTGGCAAAAACCCGGCCATGGTGACATTGAGTTTATTAGTCAAACTAAAAATGCCTTTGATGATGAGCTCTTCGTACGTGTTCCGTATCACGAAGCAGAAGAAATGACTGCGCATAAAGTTGCCCATTTTGCTAAAAAATATGGTGGTAATTCGATTAGCTTGTATGGTTCAGGTCAATTGACGATGGAAGGTCAATACCTGGAAAACTTATTCATGAAAGGTGTATTGGGTTCGAACACTATCGAAGCAAATGCACGTATGTGTATGACATCAGCCGTAACGGGTTACTTTGCAACCTTAGGTTCAGATACACCGCCTTTAGCATATGATGATATTGAACTCGCAGATATGGTAATGCACTTTGGTCATAACGCACGTGAATCTCATCCGATTATTTTCTGGCGTATTGCCGATCATAAACGTAAGAAAGATATTCCAACTGTTGTGGTTGATCCACGTTATACCGGTACTGCGAAAGGTTATGAAGATATTAACTCTAAAAATTCAGTACACGTACCTATCCTGAATGGTGATATCAGTTTCCTTAACTCAATCGCTCATGTGTTATTAAAAGATCACAAAGATGTTATTGACTGGGACTTCCTCAAGAAACACACAACAGGTTGGAAAAAATATACTGATGGTGTGTTAAAAGATTATAGCCCTGAACAAGTACAGGATCGCATGGGTGGAGATAACCACGATGTATCTCCTAAACTCATTCGTGATATCGCAGCAACATTTGCCGATGCTACTCGTAAACGTTTAGCACGTAGTAAGGGTAAACAGGAAGGTAAAGGTTACGGTGGTGTTATTATTATGTGGGGTATTGGTTATAACCAGCACATCCATGGTCAGCACAATGTTATCTCTATCATTAACTTGTTAACCCTGACAGGTAACCTGGCTAAACCGGGTTGTGGGCCATTCTCTATGACGGGTCAACCTAATGCCATGGGTGAGCGTTTCACTGGTGGCTTAACCGGTCGTTTACCATTTAACCAGCCTTTGAAAAATGCGTCGCATCGTAAATGGATGGCGAAACAATGGAATGTGCCTGAGAAAAATCTGATTACCGCAATGAAGGGTAATAATAAAGGTATGGCCATTGGCATGATGGAACGTGCTTTAAAAGGTGACTTGAAAGCCATGTTCCTGGTTTACGCCACACACATTGATTTACCGGATCAGGATAACTTAATTCGTCCGGCATTAATGAAAACATTCAATGTTGTTCAGGAAATTTATCGCCATGCACCGAATAACTTATTTGCCGATGTTATTTTCCCTGCGGCGACCTGGGGTGAAGTAAGTGGTGTTTACATCAGTTCAGAACGTCGTATTAACCGGGTTGAAAAAGCAGCTGATGCCCCTCCGGGTTGTTTGCCTGATATGGATATGGTTATTGATAAAGGTCGTATGATTGCCAATCTATTAGGGCTGGATGGTGACAAGATCTTCCCATGGAAAAAGGATAAAGATGGTCTTTATGATGCTGAAGAAATTTTCCGTGCAGTGGTAGTTGCTTCTGAAGGTACTGATACCGATTTAACCGGTATGTTAGAAGTAGAAAAGCTTGACGGTAAAGGTCTTTATCAGCAACTGCATGATTTACGTGGTATTCAGTGGCCAGCGCCGACTTATGAAATAGCGAAGAATGGTGGTAGTAAACGTCGCTATATGGCTCAGGAAGGTACCTGGAAAAACAAACCTTATGGTTATTTCCGTACCAAAGATGGCAAGGTACATATGAAATTATGCTTGCAGGACTATAGTGAACGTGAAGCAGTTACCAAAAAACTAATGGAGTTTGGTCATAAGGAAGGTGTTTATTGTATTGATAATATTCCATTGCTGAAAAAAGCACGTGATATGGGATTAACACCGGATCTTCCTGACGAGAGTGAACGTGGAAAAGCCTGGGATAAAGTGGCTAAAGATAAATATCCGTACTGGTTAGGTTTAGGTGTAGTGTATGAACATTTCCATACTGCTAAATCAAACCGTAGTCCAACGACACGTCGTTTGGTACCTGAAATGTATGTAGAAATGCACGTTGAAGATGCTAAAGACCTTGGAATTAAAGATGGTGATAAAATTAACTTAATCACTCGTCGTGGTAAGTTCCAGGCCAAGGCGCAAGTGGGCATAAACAGTTTAGTGAAACCCGCGCGTAACAGTGTGCCAAGAGGGTATTTGTTTAGCCCCTGGAATCTTTCTGTTGCTGATAGCGCAGATCCGAAGAAGAATAAATGGTTGGTAAACAAAGTTTCCAGTCGTGCGTTTGACCCGGTATCTGGTCAGGTTGATTTCAAAAAGCTAGCTTGTCGTATCGAAAAGGCTTAGATATAAAAACCTTTTCAACGCAAAGGCGCGAAGACGCAGAGATCGCCAGGGATAAATAAATCTTTGCGTTCTTTGTGTCTTCGCGCCTTTGCACTTAATGAACTGCTACGCAGTTCGTTCAGTATTGCCCTAACCTGCTCCGCACGTTCTGGCATCGTTATATTTTTTGTTTTTGGGTATAATTTGGTTTACTAAGTGAAACGTCGTACTTTTTTACAAGGTGTTATCGGAACAGGTTTATCCAGCTTGTTAGTCGAAAATACGTTAGCAGCTCGTAACAATCCTTCTATACGTTTTCTTCGCCCTCCAGGTGCATTACCTGAAGACGAATTTATTTCTCGATGTATTCGCTGTGGAAAATGCGGTGAGACCTGCCCCAATCGTTGTATAAAATATTTTGATTTAGAGAATGGTGTGTCTTCAATGGATACGCCTTATATTATTCCGCGTGAACAAGCTTGCATACTTTGTATGAAGTGTGGAGATATTTGTCCAACCGGAGCCATTCAACCTGTTAAGCGTGAGATGGAACCTATTTTAGAAAAAGTAAAAATGGGCGTGGCACGTGTAGATGAAAATTTATGTCTGTCATTTCAGGGGAAAACATGTGGTGTATGTTATCGTGCCTGTCCGCTAGCTGATGTTGCGATACGAATCGGTATGTTAGAGCAGCCTCATATTTTAAAAGGGTGTGTTGGTTGTGGATTATGTGAGCGCTCATGTATACAAATACCACAAGCGATACGTATTATTCCTGATCATAAAAGAGTAACCACATGAAAGAAGTAATGGTTAAAATACAACGGCATTTAAATAAATTACGCTGGACTGTTTTAACAATAATTTTTAGCATGCTAATACTTTTACCCTTTTTGCATTTATATCAAACCTTTGAAGCAGCACATGCGTATGATCTTTTAACACCAACTGAAAAATCAATTTCGGATACGATGGAATGGATTAGTAAGCCATTTGTTCACGATCCTGAAGTTGATTTAAATAATTTAAAAGGTACTACCTGGTCAGGTACTTTATTTGGCTTAAAGCTGAGTGATCCTCTCGCTGTAGTGGGACAAATATCTGCAGGGAAAACAATATACCTTCCTTTTTTAATTACAGCACTTATCCCTATATTTCTGACAATAATATTTGGCCGGTTTTTTTGTGGCTGGATATGCCCGGCAACATTTATTTATGAACTTAACGATAATCTTGTGGCTTGGTTACGTAAAGCAGGTTTACCGGTCGGTAAACGAAAAATGGATATGCGAATTAAATATTTAGTATTGCTTATGGGAATAATTATTTCTGCAGCAACAGGGATGATTGCTTTTGCTTCAATATACCCCCCCGCATTAATTGGGAGAGAGATATATTATGCCATTGCACTAAGTGGATTCGGCTCAGGAATGGTGTTTTTTTTATTAACACTATTATTTGATTTAATGATTTCTCGACGAGGTTTTTGTCGCTACATATGTCCAGGTGGCGCATTGTACTCGTTGCTTGGGCGTTTTCGTTTATTCCGTATTAAACGCGATGTTAGCCAGTGTAATGATTGTGCCAAGTGTAACGTGGTTTGTCAGTTTGGTTTGGATCCTTTACGCGATAATTTTACTCAGGAGTGTAATAATTGCACGGCTTGTATTGCTGTGTGCCCAACAGATGCGTTGTCCTTCACTATGAGTATAAAAGATATTCCTAACCAGGGTGCAGGTCATTTAGGTCATGAATATAAACGCCTGCATAATGCTCAGAATGATCAGGACAGCGAATAATGAAACGCCGCAGTTTTTTGCAAAGAGCAGTTTTTGGTATAGGTATGTTAGGTTTTAGCAGTCTACCGTTTGGGCTTTCACGACTGCTTTATCCCAAGGCCAATGCCGGAATGTTAAACCGCGCCATTTTACCCGGAGCTTTAGCTGATCCTGATGCTTTTATTGAAGCTTGTATTGGCTGTGGTTTGTGTGGTGAGGTATGCCCGCCTAAGTGTGTTTTGTTCCACAAGAATGATGGTGGAGCAGAAGCGAATACACCTTATATTGAACCTGCGATAAAAAGTTGTACGTTATGTGGATATTGTATGGAAGTCTGCCCAACTGAAGCATTAACTGTGACACCGATTCGAGAGGTTGATATGGGGGTTGCACAAATTGATCGTGCTGCCTGTTATCCCTGGGTAGATAAAGGCATATGTGGTGCTTGTGTCAGTATTTGTCCTCTGGGCGACAAAGCGATTGATTATGATTTTGGTAATTTTTATCGTCCTGTTGTTAAGGATGGCTGTGTTGGTTGTGGACAATGTGTTGAGGTTTGTCCTGAACCCAGTTTGCCGATTCGTATTGTGCAAGGGACAGACAGTAAAGTAGCCAGACACGGAGTTGGTTTAAACCAGCAATTTAAATGGCAAAATGGTAACAGGCTAAAGTATTAAATATGAAATTTAAAATGGTTTTTATTGCTGTTTTTAGTGCTGTTATTTTAATTAACAATGTTTTTGCACATCATGTCCTGGGTCGACCTTCATACAGTTTAGGTGCTGATTCTAATACCCCGCCAAGTATGCAAGTTGAAACCCAGATAGGTGAATATTATGTCACCTACATGGCTTTCCCTGCTTTTCCTAAACCAAATCAACCTGGTCGAGTTAATTTATATGCATCAAGAATTGATAATGGTAATACGTTTGATGGTGATGTGGTTTTCAAAATAAAAGATGACAGTTGGTTTTCTTCAAAAGAAGAAATACTGGGTACACAAAAAATTGATGATGGTGTCTATCGGCAGGGATTTGTTTTTAGTAAAGCAGGTAATTATATTGTAACGGCTGAATTTGAATCAGGAGGCGAACCTTATACCATCGAATTTCCTTTACGAATCGGTGAACCGGATTCAATTGGTCCAATTGGTATAGCAGTCGTTATTATTATATTTGTTATTGCTGGTGTGAATATTACACAGCGTCGCCGCTTGCAACGAATGAAAGCGCAACAGCATCATAGTGATCAGTGAGAAAATTAAACAATAGCGAGATTATTTTTGATGTATGAGTTGTTTCTTGATTTTATAAATGAATTAATCTATGTACCAGAGGAAGGCATGGTTCACCCGGGTTTGCCTGCTGCATGGGTGGGTTTTATTATTATCAGTATGCTGCTTATCGGTTTTCGTTACGCTTTTTTTCCATCCAGCTATAGTGAAAAAGAAAAATCTTTCAAATACCCGATTTTTAATCCGATAATTAAACGTATAGTAACGCGGCCATGGTTACTTGTTAGCTTTCGGTTGTTTGCAGCAGTCGTTTTTTTAGTTGTTATATATGCCGGACTATTTGGAACGCCTATTCCTGAAAAAAATATCGCAACGGTCTTAACCTGGACAATTTGGTGGTCCGGGGTTGTAATAAGTATATTTTTTGTTGGTTCTGCCTGGTGTGCAATTTGTCCATGGGATGCCATTGCGACCTGGCTGGTAAGGCAACGACTCTGGAAACGAGGTACTGAAACAAGCAGTCTAAATTTACGAGTGCCAAAAATATTACGTTCTGTCTGGCCAGCACTTTTAATGTTTGTTGGTTTGACCTGGTTAGAACTCGGCGTTGGTGTAACTGTCAGTCCTTATGCAACGGCTTTAATGGCGTTATTTATGGTTGTATTAGCGACCATCTCTTTAGCCGTTTATGAACGAAAAGCTTTTTGTCGGTATTTTTGTGCCATTGGCAGAACAATTGGTGCCTATAGTTCTCTTGCACCTATCGCATTAGCACCTGTTGATGAAAAAACGTGTTCGGACTGCACAACACTTGAGTGTTATCACGGTACAGAGAATATTGAACCGTGCCCAACGAATCTTGTTATGGGTCGATTAACACAGAATACTTATTGCACCTCTTGTGGTGCATGCAGTATGAGTTGCCCACATGAAAATGTTAGCTGGAGAATACGAGGCATAGGTAATGAAATAACACAAGCTTCACGTACCACAGCCTTAAGAGGGCGTGTTGATGAAGCATGGTTTATTTTAGGACTTGTCAGTTTAACTATTTTTCATGGCATAACAATGATGCCTTACTGGGAGGGATCAATCCAAAAGCTGGCTTATAGAATTGGTGATTCTGGACAGTTATTAATAAGTTTTAGTGCTGGCATGATATTGAGTATGCTCATTCCAATTATATTATATGTTGTTGCAATTAAATTAACGCAGAGGTTGATGAAAACAAAAGAAGAATATAAGAGAGTTTTTTCTGCTTTTGCCTTGAGTATTTTGCCATTAGCGTTTACTTATCACATTGCACATAATTTAACGCATCTGGTTCGAGAAAGTGCAGGGTTCTGGAATGTTGTTGCAAATCCATTAGGTATAGATGCTCTGCCATTGGGAATGCATGAACTTCATATGCGACACATGAACCCGTTGGTAGCAGATAATATTGTTTTTGCAGTACAGGGTTTATTGGTGCTATTTGGTTTCTGGTTAGCACTGCGTATCGCCAGGCAACGTTACTATCAAATTACTGATAATAAAAATGTTGTAGCATTTATTCCTGTGCTTGTTTTTATTTCTATTATAAGTTTTATTGATCTTTGGTTGTTGATGCAACCAATGATTATGCGAATGTGAATAATGAAGGAAAAATTTCTTGTTAAATAAATTTAAAAACTATTTAAAGAACTATTGTAGTCTTAGTGCACGTTGTCCTATCGGTGTTTTTTTTAGCGTTTTTACACTGGGTATCGTATTTTGGGGAGCATTTAATACCAGCCTGGAATTAACCAATAATCAAACCTTTTGTATTTCATGCCATGAAATGCGAAATAATGTATATAAAGAATATAAAGAGACTATACATTATTCAAATCGAACCGGAGTGAGAGCCACATGTCCTGATTGTCATGTCCCTAAAGACTGGATACATATGGTGAAACGAAAAATTGGTGCGACTAATGAGCTACTTCATAAACTCATTGGTAGCGTTGACACACCAGAAAAATTTGAATCAAAAAGACTGGAGTTGTCAGAACATGTTTGGGAAAACATGAGAAAAACAGACTCACGTGAATGTCGAAACTGCCATAATTTCAATTCAATGAACCTGGCGACACAGAAAAAATCTTCGCAACGAGCTCATAGCCGGGCAGTAGAGAAAGGACAAACATGTATTGACTGCCATATGGGTATAGCGCATAAAATTGCAAAAGACTTTGATAAAGATTTAAAGTTGCATGATCAGTTTAAGAAAGAAGGGCGACCTTGTGCGGATTGTCACAAGAGTATGCAGCAGCCTGGAAAAGGCTGGTAAATTAACCATTACAAGCGATGTTAACGGCGTTAAGCTCAAAATTTTAAAAATTTATTTATTTTTTATAAATTCATTTTTTAAACTTGCCTTGCTTTCATCCGTTTGAATGAGTTAAGGAATATATAAAGGTACTGTATGGATCGTAGAGATTTTTTTAGACGTGGTTTAGGCAAGGCAACCGAGGTTGCAGTGAAAGCGGCGGATAAACGGGTTTCTGATCGGGCAAAACACTGGATTCGCCCTCCTGCTGCGATTGCTGAACTTGAATTTTTATTAGCCTGTACTCGTTGTAATGCCTGTATTGAAGCTTGTCCACATGATGTGATTTTCCCTTTAGCGGCACGTCTTGGTGCTGATGTGGTTAATACACCTGCTTTAGATTTATTAAAAAAGGGCTGTCATTTATGTGAAGATTGGCCATGTGTTAACGCCTGTGAAGCAAAGGCGTTATTATTTCTGCAAGCAGACCCGGAAACATCAGAAGATTTTGAATCTTCCCAATATAATAAAGTGAGAAAATTTGCCAATGCAGAGATTATTGAAAATATATGTTTGCCTTTTTCCGGACCTGAATGCGGTGCTTGTATTTCAGTTTGTCCGGTAGAGGGCGCTTTGTTTTTAGAACAGGAAAAGCCGGTTATTGATCAGGTTTCCTGTATGGGATGTGGCTTGTGTCGGGAAGTTTGTGTTGTGCAGGACAAAGCTATTTCCATCTCACCTTGTACCTCTGCATGAAAGCATGATTAGTTTATATTTTAATAATTATTTTTGCACCTCCGAGTGAGCTAACTTTTATTTCCATTGTTCCTTTGTAAAGTAATAAAATATCATTAACCATTGCTAGTCCAAGACCATGCCCCGGGGTATTTTGATCGGCACGCTGACCTCGTAACAGGATACGTTCTTTTTCATGTTCATCAATACCCGGGCCATCATCTTCAATAACTATTTGTATCTGTTCATTTACCTGTTCTGCAGAAGTTGATATTTTTTTATTGCACCATTTAAATGAATTTTCGAGCAGGTTACCGAGTAATTCGTAGAGGTCACCCTGGTCAATTTTAATTTTTATTTCGGATGAAATCTTATGTTGTACATCAATATTCTTATCCTGGTACACTTTTTTTAATGAGTTCAATATTTTTTCAGTAATGGGTTGTAATGCAATAGCATCTGCAAGCTGTAATCGCCCAACCATTGAAGCACGTTGAAGTTGATACTCAACAATATTATTAATAGTGCTAAGTTGCTCTAGTGCGACTTCTTTATCTTTATTAGTGATTGTAGTAATAATTCCTTGTAATACAGCAATAGGTGTTTTGAGACTGTGCGCCATATTTCCGAGTGCATCTCGATAACGTATAAGTTGCTGTTGTGATGAGTTTAGTAGTTGATTCAGGTTGTTTGTTAATGGTGTTATTTCTTTTGGGTATTCGCCGCGTAATTTTTTTTCATTTCCTTTTTCAATTTTAATCAAGTCATCTGCGACATGCCTTAAGGGTTTTAATCCCCAACGTAATATAAGTGTCTGGATGATAATCAGGATAAAGCTAACACCGGCCAGCCAGCCCCATAAGTTTTTTTGAAAAAGGATGATTTGAGAATTAAAAACATTTTGATTTTCAGCTAATTGAAAGATATAGGTTTGTTCTCCTGCTTCACTCACCCATTGAGTCTTAAAATTTAATATTGTAAAAGAATCCAGGTTTTGTATTTGTTTTGAAAAATAAAATTTACCGGTTATCATTTTTTTTGGAAATTCAATGTTTATATTTAGCATGGACTTTGAACGCCAGATTATTTTTTTATCTGTAGTTATTACTCGTGCGTGTAAGCTGGATTCCGTAATATTAAGACGAGGCTCTGTAATCTCTTCGGGAAGTTGTAAATGGTTATTTTCGTCGAGCTCGGCAGTAGCCAGTAAGGTATAAACTTGAGTGCGTAAATTTTCACGTTGTGCACTTTCAACATTGTTACGAAAGGCTTTATCCAGCACCAGGCCGGTTAAACCCATAAATAATACTAAAATTATTAGTGCAGAAAACAAAATACGGGAATGAATTGAAAACTTCACGTTATGCCAGTTTCTTCATTAGTATTTAATTGTTTTAAACCCCATCGATAACCCCGGCCACGAAGTGTTTCAATCGGTTTCAATATCCCGTCGGGATCCAGTTTTTTTCTTAATCGTCCTACAAAAACTTCAATGACATTGCTGTCACGATCAAAATCCTGATCGTATATATGCTCTGTGAGTTCAGTTTTTGAAATCACCTTATCCTGATTCATTACCAGGTATTCGATGACTTTATATTCATAAGCAGTAAGCTCAAGTTCTGTATCATCAAGAGAAACTGACTGATGCGAGGTATTAATACTAATAGAATTGAACTGAATGACTGGCTGACTAACACCTGCAGAACGACGTAATAAAGCACGAGTTCGGGCTAATAATTCTTCATTGTGAAAGGGTTTTACCAGGTAATCATCGGCTCCTGCTTCAAGACCTTCTACCTTGTCCTGCCATTTCCCTCTTGCCGTTAAAATAAGTACTGGAAAAGTTTTTTCAATTTTCCGCCATTTTTGAATGACCTCAATACCAGATAATTTAGGCAGACCTAAATCTACAATTGCCAGATCAAATGGGTATTCACGCCCCATAAAAAAACCTGCTTCACCATCTTCCGCAACATCAACCGCATATCCTTGTTGCTGCAAATACTGTTGCAGTTGTTTTCTTAAATTGGGTTCGTCTTCAACAATTAATAACCGCATAATAGTTGTTACTGTGCGGTTATCCTGAACGTTTGAACTTTACCAGAAGGTAATAAAACTTTTATTTTATAAATTTGTTGTCCATTTTTTGTCACTGTTTTTGCAGAAAGAATACGACCGCCTGTTTTTTTCTTGATAGATTTTACTGCTCTATTTAAACCCTGGTTATTATTTTGAGCGAATTGAATATAACCAGAAGAAAGAAGCGGCGAGGCCTGACTAATCGCACTAAACAGCGAAATTAGAATAAAAATTGTTGCAGGCAATATTGAAAATTTCATGTGCTTTTTCCAGCTTGAGATGGGTGATTTAGTTTGGGCCAGAATTTATTCCTGACCCATACTTTAAGGATAACCAAGCCATTCACGTTTAACCAGATTTATTGCATTTTTAATGGCGGGTTAAAGCATTTCCAACTAATGCACCAAAAACTGCGCCACCAAAGGTTGCCGCTGGATCGCCATGACTTACGTCGTTTGCAATTGACGAGCCGATTAAGCCACCGGCTAAAACAGGCAATGCATTACCTGGATGAAGATCAGCATTAATGAATACTCGTGTTGATAAATGGCGTGGTTGTACATAGGTATCACGGTAGACATGTCTTTCAGAATAATGATGGCCTCGTCTCCAGCCCGAGTGTTTTCTGTGTGAACGGTTACATACTTTTATATATCGTTTACCATGATGGCCGTAGTTATGATGTTTACGATAATGACGGTGTCCACGGTAGCGATCATGGCGGTGGTTAGTGTATGCCCACTGTCTACGATGATTATTTTGGCGATAACTACGTTCCTGACGTGGTTTTTCATAGTTACGATCATGATCTCGATCATGGCGATTTTGACCCGCCTCAACGATAGAAATACTGCTTAATGCGATAGCAATAATGCTAATAGTGGTTTTTATGCTTGTTTTCATCATGGTTCTCCTTTTGTTTTCTACAGCTTTGCTAGCTGTTATGGAGAACTATAGACAGGTGAAGCTGAATGGAAGCTGAACCAAAAGGAGAAAAAATGCAGATAATAAAAAATTGCCGGGAGCACTACTCAAGAGCGCAGCGAGCCTGGAAGGTGGAGGGTAGGGAGAAGGTGAGACCTGTGGTCGAGGAGCTAGCCTGGGCTATGCCCGGAATAAAAAAGCCGCCGTGAAGTGTTACAGGGCGGCTTTTTTGCTGTATTTATTCCAGTTGTAAAATAGATTAAGTCGTCTGGTAATACAGGTTTTGCGGGTGATTTGCCTGCGCAAAGAAGAACCAGCGTTCGGCAATTAAGCCAATATACTGGATAATAAATGCACCCAGTAAAACACTTGTACTACCTGAATCTACGCCAATCCAAAGTAAAATAATCGGTACAGGGAAGACTAAAATCATAAAGCTCCATTTGATAATCTTCATAAATATTGCTGTTTTATGATGAAAGAAATCACGGGTATTCATTGAACCACCCTGCATACCCATCGCTTTTTGCTGGATCTTGGGGTGACGAATACCAATAGCAGTTTGTATGGTAGATTTTGCTTTAATACGTGCATTACGAATCAAGGAACCGCCACGGGTTAAGAAAGCAAAGGCAGTAATAATAATTGCCCAGTTACCGTACAGGCTTAATAGCTCGGGTGCGCTGGCACTGGAGAATGCAGCCGCTAAAGTGAAACCAGAAGCTGTACCAAGTAATAAATAATTGATAACAGTCAGTGCACAGGCCCACTCTTGTAAAAACTTAATGGTTGCGTAAATCATGCCAGTACAAATAAATAATAAGAATGTCGCAAGAGTTGCTGCGGCACCTACGATTAAACTTAATTGCAGGGTTGTACCTGTTTTACTGGTATATAAAACAGTATCCCATCCGAAGAAATGCATAACACTGTAAACAAAGATTAATCCCATTACCGTAGGTAATACAATAACTTCGCGTGATAACCATGATGTACGCCACATTGCAGCAGAACGCCATGCACGTTCAGGACGGCCTAAATGGAAGAATGAAGCAATTAACCCACCAACTAAAAACACCAGTGCGATCAGACCACCTACACCATAAAATGATGTGCTGTCCTGGGTTGCAACAAGCTTGACTGCGGAATAACTTTGGCCAGTGAACAAGGCTAAAAACAAACCCTGACCTACACCAATTAATGTTGTTAAAAAGATAACTGAAAATGCCGGATGCATTGTCGTTCTCCTAAATTATATTTAAAATATTTTCACCGCAGAGGCGCAGAGTACGCAAAGAAATTAAAGTGTTTTCTCTGCGTCCTTTGCGTCTTTGCGGTGAAGATGTACATGTTTTGTTTACCAGGAAGTTGAGTCGTCGAGTGTCGGTGCATCAACAGGAGCACTTGGACCACGTTGTTCTTTATTAAGCGGATTATCAGCACGTTGTAATTCATCTTCATGAATATGCAGTCGTGTTTTACGACGAGGTAGATAATGATTAGACGGGTTAGTACCCCATTCAGGCATTAATTGATAACCACCTTCTTCACGAATTGCGATAGACACATCTGATTCAGAATCATGAACATCACCAAATAAACGTGCGCTGGTAGGGCAAGCTAATACACAAGCCGGTTTACGTTCTGCTTCAGGTAATGATTCGTCATAAATACGATCAACACATAAGGTACATTTTTTCATGACCTTTTGTTCTTCATCAATTTCACGCGCACCGTAAGGGCAGGCCCATGTGCAATAACGACAACCAATACATTTGTCGTAATCAACTAAAACAATACCGTCTTTTTCACGTTTGTAACTTGCGCCAGTAGGACAAACCGGAACACAAGGTGCATCTTCGCAATGCAAACAACTTTTAGGAAAGTGAACAGTTTCTGTTTTTGGAAACTCACCAATTTCATAAGTTTGTACACGGTTAAAGAAGGTACCGGTTGGATCTTTACCATATGGGTTTTCATCAGTCATGAAACCAGCTGGACCCGAGGTATTCCATTCTTTACAGCTTGTTACGCAAGCATGACAGCCAACGCAAACATTCAAATCAATAACTAAAGCTAACTGAGTCATTATTTGGCTCCTTTAGTAAACATGCCGGCAAAGAAACCTATTTTCTTAGGTCGATCACCTGTTCCCGGAACATGCGGCATTTCATCAAATTGAGGATATGTTTCTTTAGGTTCATCATCTGCTGCTTTGTAAACGCGAACCCGTACGTCAAACCAACCTGCCTGACCGGTAACAGGATCAGAGTTTGAAATATGTTCGCCACATTCATTCTTTGGTAATTCTTCAGAAATTAAATGGTTTAACAAGAAACCTTTTTTTGATTCATTTGCATCACCATCAAGGTTCCATGCACCTTTTGCTTTACCAATCGCGTTCCAGGTCCATACTGTACCTGGCTCAACGGCTTCAGAATAACGCGCCATACAACGTACTCTGCCGTGCATGGATTCAGCCCACATCCAGCCGCCATCTTCAATGCCTTGAGCTTGTGCAGTTGAAGGATGAATATGCATGTAGTTATGCGCATGAATCTGACGTAACCACGCGTTTTGAGAATCCCACGAGTGATACATTGCCATTGGACGTTGGGTTAACGCAGCCAAAGGATATTTTTGTTTGTCAGTTAACTGCACTTCTAATGGTTCTGCATAGAACGGCAGCGGATCGAAGTGAGTTTCAACACGCATACGTAAATGTTCAGGTGGTTGTTTACCTTCAAGTTTACCTTGTGCCGCTAAACGGAACTTCATTAACACTTCAGAATAAATATGAATGTTAATAGGCTCGGCATAACGGGTTAATGCGTGTTCTTGTGACCATCTTAAGTAACCACGATTCCAGTTACGCATGTATTGGTAAGACTTGGGTAATTCATGATGATAAACACAATTGTTTTTCTCATACATTTCCCATTGGTTAGAGTTTGGTTCACCTTTCATGAACTTCTCGCCACCTTTACCACGCCAGCCTGATAAGAAGCCAATACCTGAACCTTTTACTGTTTCATAGTTAACAATGAAATCAGGGTAGTCACGGAATTTACGTGAACCATCATCATTGGTGAAGGCAGGCAATTTTAAACGTGAACCTAATTCAATGATCACTTCCTGGAAAGGTTTACAATCACCTTTAGGTGGTACAACAGGAATACGAACCGAATCAACCGGACCATCAAATTCCGAGATAGGACGATCCAGCATCGACATAACATCATGACGTTCCAGGTAAGTTGTATCTGGTAATAGTAAATCAGCATAGGCAGACATTTCTGACTGGAAGGCATCACAAACAATTAAGAATGGAATTTTAAAATTCCCTTCATCATCTTTTGAGTTCAACATTTCACGAACTTCAGCCGTGTTCATTGAAGAGTTCCATGCCATGTTCGCCATGAAGATCAATAAGGTATCAATACCATACGGATCTTTGTTTACTGCATTCGTTATAACGTTGTGCATTAAGCCATGGACAGAGAGCGGGAATTCCCAGGAGAATGCTTTATCAATACGAACCGGCTCACCTTTGTCATCAACAAATAAATCATTCGGTTCAGCAGGCCAGCCTAAAGGCATACCATCTAATGGCGTATTAGGTTGAACGCCTTCAGGGCCTTTTGGTGTTTTTGCACATGGAGGAATCGGACGTGGGAACGGTGCTTTATGACGGAAGCCGCCCGGACGATCGATAGTACCGAGCAGGCTCATTAAAATACTTAAGGCACGAATTGACTGGAAACCATTTGAGTGAGCCGCCAATCCACGCATGGCATGAAAAGATACGGGATTGCCCGTTATAGTATCGTGATCTTTACCCCAGGCATCCGTCCAGGCAATCGGCAATTCGATTTGCTCATCACGTGCGGTGATGCCCATTTCATGTGCAAGCGTTCTGATTGTTTCTGCAGGAATACCTGTTACTTCAGCCGCCCATTCAGGTGTGTATTCTTCAACTCGATCTTTTAATAACTGAAAAGCAGGTTTGGCTTTACGACCATCGGCTAAGGTAAATTCACCTAAAAGGTACGGGTCGAGACTTTCTTCACGCGCATGCATGGCTTTGTCACTTTTGCGATCCCACCAAACATGATCTTGTGGATCAAAACATTCTCTTTCTTTCGGTAAATCAGTTGTTACGAATAAACCAAAATCATCGCTGGCTTCATCTGAGCTAACAAGTTCTGCTGAGTTCGAGTATTGAACAAGGAAATCGCGATCATAAAGACCGGTTTTGATTAATTCATGAATCAAGGCAAGCATTAATGCGCCATCAGTACCGGGTTTAATCGGAATCCACTCGTCCGCAATTGCAGAGTAACCAGTACGAACCGGGTTAATCGAAATAAAATGACCACCATTACGCTTGAATTTAGACAAGGCAATTTTCATTGGGTTTGAGTGATGATCTTCAGCAGTACCGATCATAATAAAGAGTTTTGAACGATCCAGATCCGGTCCACCGAATTCCCAGAAAGAACCACCGATGGTGTAAATCATGCCTGCCGCCATGTTGACTGAGCAGAAACCACCATGTGCAGCATAGTTCGGGGTGCCAAACTGTTTCGCAAATAAACCCGTGAGGGCTTGCATTTGATCGCGGCCTGTAAATAAGGCAAATTTCTTCGGATCAGTTTCGCGTAAATGACTTAAGCGGTCTTCCATAATCTGGAAAGCTTCATCCCAGCTAATTTCTTCAAATTGAGCGGCACCACGTTCGGCACCTTCTTTACGTTTTAAAGGTTTAGTTAAACGAGCAGGGGAATATTGCTTCATGATGCCGGAGGCACCTTTGGCGCAAATGACACCTTTATTTAGCGGGTGATCAGGATTGCCTTGAATGTAACGAACTTCGTTATCTCTAAGTGTTACACGAATACCGCAACGGCATGCGCACATATAACAAGTCGTGTTTTTAGTTTCAATTCGGCCTTCAGGAGGCGAAATAGGGTCGTGTAATACGGTCATAGTGTGGCCTTGATTACTGTGGTTAAAATGGAGCTTTGTCGATAAAGCGCGCGATTATATGTGGCAAATCGTGCAGAGACTAAATCAGGTTTATTAAGAACATAATAAAATCATTATATACTAAAATACTAGGGAATTGCATCTATCCCCTTTGGGTAGCCCACTAAAATAGTGACTGTTGAGCTCTAAAATTAAAATAAAACCCTTTTAAAATAATGACTTAGTATAAATTAGCAAAAGAGGAATAATGCAGCTAACTATAGTCGCTTGCCCTTTTTTTGCCAGTTTTTATAGCAGCTGGGGGGGGGTAATTTTCATTAGCAAAAATATTAGTTAGCTTATGCAGTACAAGATATTTCTGTGTGTTTGAGTCTTGTTTTGCGGCTAAACAACTGGAAGATATCATTAGTAAATAAAGATGACTTGTTGATTACTAATTAGCTATCCAATGACACACCATGTAATAAAAAGCCGCCTTGCGGAGGTTTTTTATGTAAATATGTTGGAAAATTGACAAAAATGTAAAGTTTATCTTAAATTAGCCGACACATTAAAAGTCAGGCTATTGAAGTCTGTCTGGTTTAGACATATATAATGTTTAGGTGTATATAAGATAAGATTAGAAAAATAATAATAAGCGTTAGATCTTTTGACGTATGTGAAATACCTAATTAGTAGTTTCAGTTTTAGCATAAGGATTGAGGTGTCATTTATGAATTTTAGTAAATATTTATCGGTATTCGTTCTTGGGATTTTTTTAGTTAATGTTCAGACGGTATCTGCTGCTGAGACCCTTCAATGGGCGGGCTGTGGTATTACTAAAAAGGCATTTATGAAAGAGTTGGCTAAAGCTTACACCAAGAAAACAGGTATTGTGGTTAAATTAAGTGGTGGTGGGGCAACTAAAGGCATTCGTAATGCTGCCAAAGGTGCGATTGATATCGGTGGAGCATGTCGTGTTTCATTAGAGCGACACCCTGAAGAACGTGATGCCTTTCAGATACCGGTTGCCTGGGATGCTCTCGTTGCTTTTGTTCATAAAAAAAACCCGGTAGACAATATTTCCTTTTCTCAACTACGTAAGGTCTATCTTGGAGAAATAACGAACTGGAAACAGCTGGGTGGTAATGATGCACCGATTGAGCTTTATGCCCGACGAGGAAAAATGTCAGGTGTTGGTCGTACCTTGCGTGAACTGGTATTCGCTAATTATGATCAGAAGTTTAAAGTAACCTATATGGTAAAATCATCCGGTCCGGTTGAAAAAGGTGTGGTTAAAAATATCAATGGTTTTGGTGTCTCGGGAATAAGTAGCGCAAAAAAACGTAAGTTAAAATTATTGAAACTTGATGGTAAAGCACCAACCTATGAAAACATTAAAAATGGTTCGTATGCCTTGTATCGTCCCCTTTATCTTGTGATTAAACGCGGCAATAAAACACCATTAGTTCGTGACTTTATTAAGTATGCGGTTAGTAGGGAAGGCCAGGCTATTATCCGTTCTCAGGGTACGGTACCGTATGCAGAGGCGTTACATCTGGTTATGAAGCAACTGGACCAGTATGAACGCGCTACTACAGAAGGATTGTATAAAACTAAAGTGAAGTAATTTTTCTATCAATTAATAAAAAAGGGGCTTACGCCCCTTTTTTATTAAACGTAATACATAGAGTGATTACGGGCTCCTGTGTGACTCAATTCCCAATATCGTCAACCGACTCTCCACATTGTACTTTGCAGTTTTCAGCCTTTCATCCATTTTTCAGGTGGAAGATATTTCTTAGCATCCAACTCCATTGCTTTAAACAACTAACCTAATTGAAAATACGACTACTTTTAGTAGAACGACGGTATTGTGCTGTTTATCGATAATCCCTAATGAAGTATTTTGACCTGACAAAAAGTAGTGGTTTTGCGAAAAACTCATGTGAAATTCATATACAGGTAAAAAAGTAGGGGGTATAAAATTTATGAATAGGGGGGTAATGCATTAATTCTCGACGGTCAGCCATTTTAGGGATATTCTAGGCGACAATTAATTTTGGGGTTTCTTTAAGGAAGCTCTAGTCGCAATAATTTTGAGGATAACAAAATGTTCATGACCAACCCTTTTGTCGAGCTTTCGGCATTAATATCAGCTGATGTAATGCAGATGTATATAATCGTGATGGCTGTACTTGTTGCTGGCGGTACAATACTAGACATGATGCATAAGAAAAGTGCGCAGTACTTTTTCTTAGATTCAGCAAAAAATGCAAAAAATGCAAAGCGCACAGTAA